>CBFHZL010000060.1:0-16110 GCA_965660325.1 uncultured Acidiluteibacter sp. | reverse complement strand
AAGAATTACGAGGAAGCTAAATCAGCTTACCAAGAGGCGAAAACAATCAAGCCAAGTGAAGCGTATCCTGATGAAAAACTTACCGAGATTACGAGTCTATTGGGTGCTCAAGCGGCAGCAGAAGAAGCAGCGAAAATAGAGGCGGACTACCAAGCTAAAATAGCTGAAGCTGAAAAAACGTTAAGTAACAAGAAATATCAAGATGCAATAACACAGTTTAAGGCCGCTTCGGAATTGAAACCTGAAGAGACTTATCCAAAATCGAAAGTGAACGAAATCAACGCCCTTTTAGGAGAGCAGGCTGCTAAGGAAGCTGCTGAAAAAGCCGCTGCTGAAATGGAAGTGAATTACCAAGCGTTGATTAAAACAGCTGATGCTGCTTTTGATGCAGAGAAATGGGAGAAAGCGAAGAAGGACTACAATGCAGCCCTAGCCATTAAAGAAGAGAACTATCCAAAAAAGCAAGTTGAGTTAGTGAATGCTAAGCTTAAAGAATTAGCCGATGCTGCTGAGGAAATTCGATTGGCAAATGAAAAAGAGAACCAGTTGGCGGAGGCGTATCAAGAACAGATTGTGATTGCCAATAACTTATTTGTTAAAGAAGATTTTGAAGGGGCAATCGACGTGTATAAAAAAGCACTAACCATACAACCTAATGATGAGTACCCAAAAGAACAAATTCGAAAAGCAGAGTATCAAATCTCTGAAAGAATTAAAGCCGAAGAGGAACGACTAGCTGCTGAGAAAAACTCCTATGAAACCAAGGCGAAGTATTTGAATATTATCGCAAAGGCTGATCAGTTTTATGCCTTAGAAGAGTTTGATCAAGCGGTAGAGAAGTACAACGAAGCTTTAGCCGTGAAGGATGAGCAGTATCCTAAAGATCAAATTCAATTAATTGCGAGTCAGAAAGAGAAGAAAAAAGCAGCAGCTGCTGAGCAAGCAAGAGTTAATGAAGATTATGCTGCTGCTGTAAAAGAAGCTATTGCTGCATTTGATGCAAAAAAATATGAATCAGCCTTAGTTGCTTTTGAGTCTGCATCTGCTTTAAAACCTAACGAGTCGTTACCAAAAGAACGAATTGAGGAGATTAAATCGCTATTGGCTGAAAAAGCAGCAGAGAAAGATAAAGCGATGGCTGCAAAGAAAAAGGCTGAGGAGAATAAGTTGGCTTATGAGTCGATGATTCAGTCGGCCGACAATGCATTAAAGAATGGTAATTATCTTGCTGCTAAAGGAGATTACGAAGGTGCTTTAAGAATTAAGCCCAATGAGTCTTACCCACAAGAAAAATTAGAACAAGTGCAAGCTAAGATAGACGCAGAGAGGAGGGCTAAGGAAGCTGAAGCGCGTGCATTAGCTGAGAAAGAACGTCAAGCAAAACGTGAGAAAGAGAAAATTGTCGTTACAGGTAAGAGTGAGGCTGAAATAGAGGCGATGTACAAAGAAATGTGGGCCAACAAAAGTAGTAAGAAAGCGGAAGCCAAGAAAACAGAAGCTGAGCTATTGGCCGAACGAAGAGCTAAAGAGGTAGAAGAGGATGAGGCAGAGCGTCAAAAGGCACTCCAACGTTTGAATAATATAAGTGTAAGTATTGAAGAGAACAAGCCAGTAAGTAGTGATCGATACTTACAAAATTTAGAAGCAGTAAACCAACAGGCTGACGCTATGGATAAAGTAGAGGAGGGGAGAACAGTTTCTGCTCAACGTAGCAGAGAGGAAAGAATGATGGACTTAAACGATCTTCAAGCAAATATCGCTGATACGAAAGAAGGGTATACTTATCGTACGCTAACTCCAAATTACGAGAAAGTAAAACAAATGGCCGATGCAAAAGATGCTCAAACAGCATCATTAACAAAAGAGCAACAAGAGCGAATTACAGCTACTCGGGCGCAATTGGTTGAAATCGATCAGAAAATACAGTCATACAGAGCGCAATTAGCAAAAGCTCGCTTAGAAAAAACAGCAGCTAATCCTGGTGATCAAGCAAAAGCAATAACTGATAGACAAATAGCTACCCAAAAAGAGGCAGATCAGATTATTGCTACCAATCAGCAAAAGATTAATGAGTTGATGAAGCAGAAAGCTGAAGTACAAGAGAAGTATAACGAAGATATTTCACAAAAAGGCATTGAGTTTAGTCAGAATACTGCTGCTTTTCAACAGTCAATTGAAGAAGAAGCTCAGGCTAGAAATAGTGCAAAAGAGTCGATTAATACCGATGCTTATTACACCGGCGAAAAACGAAAACGTAATGATGCTGATTTAGCAAATAAGTATCCTCAAGGGGTAACTGAAGAGATAATAGATGGAGATAGCAATAGCACTACTATTCGCCGTATTGTTGTAGAAGGTACTCAAGTGGATATTTATGAGAAAACATTCTATTCTTGGGGAGCTATTTTCTACAACAAGAATGGAGTGAATATTGATGAGGAAACTTGGAAAAGAGAAGCGAAGAAATAAAATGATGCGCTATTTTTTTACATGTTTGGCTGTGGTTGTTATCAGCAGTTGTACCTCTTCTCCAAAAGAATCGAGTGGTGCTGAAGAAATGAACGGCGAGTCCATTCCTGTAAAGTATGCAGAAGGGTTTGAGCTAACCCAATTTGATGGATACCAATTACTAACAGTTAAACAGTCTTACAAGGGGAACCAGGAATCTTTTAGTTATTACTTAACGAAGGATTCTGCTAATGTGCCGACTAACTATGAAGGTGAAATTATACCGATTCCGGTTACTACGATAGCAGCACTTTCAGCCACCTACATACCATTTATTCGTTTATTAGATGAACTGCCCTCAATAGTGGCGGTAAGCGGTAAAAACACGATATACGATTCCACAGTGTACACAGCTGCCACAAATGGTTACATCAAGGACCTTGGCGAGCCTGAATTAAACGTAGAACAAGCGATTGTGTTAAACCCAGATGTAATAATGGGATTTGCCATAGATGCTAAGGGGTTAAGTCAGCTAAAGGAGCTACAACGATTTGGTCAGCGTGTATTAATTAATTCCGAATACATGGAGCCTACGCCTTTGGCAAAAGCGGAGTGGATCAAAGTTTTTGGAGCTTTGTATGGTAAAACTGAAGTTGCTTTAAACCTTTTTACGAAAGTAGAAGCGGATTACTTGGAACTAAGTAGAGTTGCAAAAAATGCTGCAAACAAACCAACAGTTTTTACCGCAGTGCCATGGAAAGGGACGTGGTATGTACCGGGAGGAAATTCTTTTCAAGCAGCATTATTGAAAGATGCAGGGGCTAATTATTTATGGTCTTCAAATCAAGAGTCGGTTAGTCTTCCTTTAGATTTTGAGTCAGTAATTGCCAAAGCAATCGATGCTGAGTTTTGGTTAAATGTATCCACTTACCGATCGTTAGAGGATATGGCTATGATTGATGAACGTTTCGCCCTGTTTAAAGCCTACCAGAGCAAGCAGGTGTATAACAATACCCTGACAATGACTTCTTATTTCGGAAATGATTATTGGGAAACTGGAGCGGCCCGGCCTGATTTAATCTTATCAGACCTTATCCAGATATTTCATCCCGATCTGCATCAAGATTCATTTAACTATTACGAACGGTTAGATTAAATGAAGTTATCGAACAAAAATAAGTGGACTATTTTAGTCGGTTTGCTACCCATTCTTGTGTTGGCGAATCTTTTTTTTGGTTCTGTATCCATTCCGTTCTCAGAGATAATAGACGTTATTTCTGGTGAGTCTACCAATGTAGCTTGGAAAACGATTGTGACGCAAAGCCGCTTGCCGCGGATATTAACTGCTTTGTTATGCGGTGCAGCGATTTCAATTAGCGGGTTCCAAATGCAGGTCCTTTTTCGAAACCCTTTAGCAGGTCCATACATTTTAGGAATTAGTTCAGGGGCGAGCTTAGGGGTTTCATTGCTTGTGCTTACCGGTGGATGGTTGTTTGGTGGAGCTATTCAGATTCATGATTGGTCTATTGCATTAGCTGCAACTTTAGGAGCTTTATTTATCCTGTTACTCGTTTTTGCAATATCTGTTCGCGTAAAAGACATCATGACTGTGTTGATAGTTGGAATCATGTTAGGATCTCTTACAACTGCTATTATCGGTGTATTACAATATTTCAGCGCATCTGATCAATTAAAATCATTTGTAGTATGGACATTAGGTAGTTTAGATGGTGTGAATTACAGTGAAATTAGTGTGTTAGCCATCGCTGTAGTGACAGGCCTGGTACTTGCACTTACGCAGGTAAAACCACTTAATGTGCTGCTGATGGGAGAGTCTTATGCGAAAAGTATGGGTGTTCGATTACTTAGAAGTAGGTTAATTATTATTTTAAGTGCAGGACTACTAGCAGGCTCCGTTACTGCCTTTTGTGGACCAATTGGTTTTATAGGAATCGTAGTTCCACATTTATCTCGGGTGTGGTTTCAGACATCGAATGCGCAAGTCTTATTTCCTTCAATCATTCTAATGGGGATTAATATTTTATTGATAAGTGATTGCATTGCTCATTTACCATTTAGTGATCTGGTATTACCGATCAACTCTATTACGGCTATTTTAGGTATTCCAATTATTTTTTGGATGGTTTTGGGAAGAAAAAAGATTTCATCTAATATATAATGGACGCACTAATTCATATAAAGGAACTATTAATTGGCTACGGAAGTCAATCGTCGGGTTGTGCTATAATGGCACCTATTTCAACATCGGTTAATAGAGGGGAGTTTATTTGCTTAATTGGTGAAAATGGGATGGGAAAATCAACCCTTCTAAAGACCTTATCTGGAAACTTAAAGCAGCTATCCGGAACGATTGCTATAAATAGAAAGCCTATCGAAGCATACGACAGTCAAGAGTTATCCACTCAAATGAGTTTAGTGCTTACGGATAAAGTTGCGATTGGATTAATTACGGTTTTTGATTTAGTCGCATTTGGCCGATATCCCTTTACCAATTGGTTGGCAAAATTGTCATGTCACGATTGTGAAATCATTAACAAAGCCATCGAGCTATGTGGAATAGACCATCTTGCAGATCGCTACTTTAGTAACTTAAGTGATGGTGAAAAACAGAAGGTATTAATTGCGAGAGCCATTGCTCAACAAACACCAATAATACTCCTTGATGAGCCACTGAATCATTTAGATTTGATCAATAAAGTGGAGATTTTTAGTTTGTTACAACGACTTTCAAAAACAACAAATACGACTATTATCATTTCTACGCACCAAGTAGAATTAGCGCTTCAAGCAGCTGATAAACTATGGTTGATTTCGAACGAACATCATCTAAAAATTGCGACCCCTGATGAAGCAGTGAGTTCTGGTCTATTTAACAAAGCCTTTAAAAGTGATCAAGTAATCTTTGATCCAAAAACGAGAACATTTCAATTAAAATCTAATTTGTAGGAGCTCCATATTTTTTGCGCTTTTTTCTCATCTCGCGCTTCATTTTTCGATTTCCTTTCTTTTGACTTTTTTGAATATCGTCAGATATTTTTACACTTGGAGGTTTCCTACCCATTCCTTTGGGATCTACACCGGTAAAACCTTTATAAGGATTACAGCCAAATAGCAGAAAACTTAAAATAAGCAGTAAACTAAACCTCATCTTTTAAAATCTTAATGTCTTTAATCAATCGGTCTACATCTTGGCTAGAGGTACCGTCATAAAACCCTCTAATCCGCTTTTTAGTATCTACCAATATAAAGTTTTCAGTGTGTATGAAATCATTTATTCCACCATCGCCATCTGTAGTGACAGCAAAATAAGACTTTCTTGCTAAGCTGTAGATTTCTGCTTTGTCTCCTGTTAAAAACGTCCATTGATTTGGGTTTGCTTGGTGTAGAGCTGCGTATTCTTTAAGCACTTCAGGCGAATCATATTCAGGCTGTACAGAATGAGAAACAATGTGAATTTGCTTGTCATCATCAAATGCATCTTGAACACGCTCCAACTCATTACTCATTACAGGGCAAATCGCAGGGCAGGTCGTGAAGAAGAAATCAGCTACATAGATTTTACCTTCTAAGAAGCGATTGTTTACAGTATCGCCAAATTGATTGACCAACTCAAAATCTCGTATACGATGATTTTTATATACGTCTCGCTGGTCTTCGTCTACCAAATCTGGATTCAAATCTTTTGGGCTATAGATTTTTAAAGGTACAGGTTGGTCAAGCATAACATAAGCAATCCCAATTCCAACTACCATCACCGCAAAACTGATAAACAATCCAACTTTATTCATCAGCGTCTTCTTTTAACAATTGCTCAATTACTTTATCTAGCTCTTCAATCTCGATTTTTTTAACTAAAATCTTTTTGTCAGCATCTAACAAGTAGGTTTGAGGGGTGCTGTAAACATCGTATAAGCTTCTAAAGTTAGAAGTAAATTCACCACCATCAGAACCATTTATAAAGTCTAGTTTGTTTTTCTTTATGAAGTCAATCCATTTTTCATTCTCAAAGTCGTTGCCCACAGCAAATACCTTTACACCATCTTTTTTGTATTTATCATACATCTTTTTAAGTTTCGGTGTAGACTTTTTGCAATGTCCACACTCAGGAGACCAAATGTATACAATGGTGTATTTTGCATTTACATCATACAGCTGCAGAAACTTGGTCTGTGATGTGTCTTTAACAATTATGTTTGGAGCTTTTTTGCCAATCAATAATGGTTCTAAAGCATCAGCTCGTTCCTTTACCTTTTTTAGCTGACTTTTAGAGACCCAATCGGCTTTGCCATTTAAATAGTAATTTCTTGCCATGTGCACGAAAACGGCATCCATGCCTATATACTCGCTTTTTTCATAGGTAGAAGTGATGTAACTGAGTGTATATCTAAATATTTCAGGATTAGTCGCCTTTCCTAATAGATAGTCTGCTGCAGCATTAATACTATCAGGTATTTGTGGTGTCAACTTACTAATGTAATACACCAACTTGTCATGATAAGCAGGAGAATTAATAAATCGTTCATCATTAAAGTCGATATGATCAAATAAATGAGCTTTTGTGTATCGGTATGGGAAAAGGCTATCGGCTGATCCATCTTTTAATTTTGGAGTCTCAGGAATTTTTGGAAACTCCATAGCTTGTAAGAATTTAGCGGTAAAACTGTCTGCGTTTTTTTTGAAAAAACTCTCTCGATAGTCGCTCACTTTCTGATCTAAATCTTCTATTTCTTTCTCAATTTTTTCCTTTTCTTTTTTCTTTTCAGCAAGTTCTACTTTAGTTCGAAGCGCTTTCATCGTTTCTTGCTGTGCACTGAGGTAGTTCATATACTCATAAAACAAGGTATTTTCAGGACTGCCTGTAATCTTCATGTTTTTAATTAAACCTGAAGTATCCGTTTGCATACTAAACTGCTGAGCGTCTACGAACAAATCAACTAACCTTCCGTTATCCTTTACAATTGAATACATTCCTTCCTTCAACGGTGTATCACCTGTGAAACTAAATGCTCCATCCACAACTTCTGCCGTATCTTTGTAGTATTGGCCTGAGCCGTAATAATTGGCTAAAAATATTTGACCATTAGACAATCCATCTACTTTAAAATCTAACTCATAAGCAGGTTGTGCAAAAATTGAAATTGAAGAAAATAGATTAATTAATAGTATTGATTTTTGTATAAACTTCATAGAAAAAACATTTACTTCCAAATTTACGATTTATAGACTCCTAAAGATCAAATTAACGAATGTTAACAACCACTTGGCCCATATTTTGTTAGCTATTAGATGATACTGCTAAGGTTTTTTTATAACAGTTTAGATACATTTAATTAGCGGGTTCATTAGATTAATTCTTATCATTGACCTATGGCAACACCAATTTGGATTTCTTTAATCGTTTTATGCGTTATTGCAATAATAATTGGTATTATTTTTACTTTTTATTTACTACAAGAAGCACTCATATTTAATCCTATACGACTCAGTAAAGAGTTTAAGTTTCATTTTACTGTTCCATTCGTAGAGCGGTGGTTCGAAGTAGGAAATCAAGTTTATTTAAATGGTATCCAATTTAAAGTAAAGGAGCCTCGTGGCTTAATTTTTTACCTTCATGGAAATGCTGAAAATGTTAAATACTATGGGGAGGAAATTCAACATCTTACTGAATTAAATTATGATATTCTTCTGTTTGACTATCGAGGATTTGGAAAGAGCGATGGTAAAATAAAGCGAGAACGAGAATTACAAAGAGATGCAAAAATCATATATCATCAGTTATTGGAAGAATATGCAGAAAGCACTGTAATTATTTACGGATATTCCTTAGGTACAGGTATAGCTTCACGCTTAGCAAGCAATAACAATCCTAAAGCGCTAATTTTAGAAACGCCGTATTATAACTTCATTGATTTAATTCGTTGCCACAAAGCTTATCTACCTGCTGATTTAATTACCAAATATAAGTTCAGAACAGATCGCTATTTGTCAGGTGTTGATTGTCCAATTTACATGTTTCATGGCACAGAAGACAAGCAAATTCCTTACAAATCAGCAGTAAAGCTGAAGCGACTACACCCTAAAGTGAAGTTAGTAACGATAGATGGCGGCACACATAACGACTTAATGTCATTTGAAGCCTACAAAAAAGCTATTTCTGAACTGCTAGCCTAAGCATACATGGCTGCTTTATTGTGTTCTGAAGTAAAGTGGAATTTAATGTCAGGATAATTGTCCATGGTAATCTGCAGAACACCTCTTGTTTGTGCTAAGAAAACAAGGTTTTCGTCTTTATCGTAAACAATATAATTTGATTTCAGACGGACAAATTCGTCCAAGACTTCTTTTTTATCGCAAGTGATCCAGCATGCTTTGTAAAAGTTCATCGGATGAAAGTTTGCAGTTGCACCGTATTCATGCTTCAGTCGATATTGGATTACCTCAAACTGGAGTTCGCCAACTGTTCCAATGTACTTTTTGTTTCCCATTCGTTGGGTAAATAGTTGTGCTACACCTTCATCAGTTAATTGCGATATTCCCTTTTCCAGCTGTTTAGTTTTCATAGGGTCAGCGTTAACCACTTCTTTAAAAATCTCAGGTGAAAAAGATGGAATACCTTGGAACATAAAATTCTCTCCTTCGGTTAGCGTATCACCAATCTTAAAATTTCCCGTATCATATAATCCAATTACATCCCCTGGATATGCTTTTTCGATTAAGTTTTTCTCTTGTGCCATGAAACTCGTCGGGTTATTGAAGCGAATTTTCTTGCTTAAACGGACATGGTGAAAAAACTTATTTCGCTCAAATGTTCCAGAGCAAACCCGCAAGAATGCAATTCGATCACGATGATTTGGATCTAAGTTGGCGTGAATTTTAAATACAAAACCGCTAAAGTCTTTGTCAGAAGGGATCACTTCTTTCCCTTCAGCTTCTCTTGCCTTAGGGTTAGGTGCTATTTCTATGAAAGTATCAAGCATTTCACGAATACCGAAGTTGTTAACCGCACTGCCAAAAAATACAGGAGCTATTCGCCCTTCTAGATATTCTTGTTTATCAAATGGTTCGTAAACGCCTTCGATAAGTTCTACATCCTCTCTTAACTGATCAGCATATTTGCCTACTAATTCGTCAAGTTTAGGGTCGGTTAAATCAGAGATCGTCACCACATCTTTTTCAATCTTCGTTTTGTTAGAATCAAATAGGTTTACATTTCGATCAACCAAGTTATAAACGCCTTTGAAGGTTGGCCCAATACTAATTGGCCAACTTAATGGACGCACATTGATAGAAAGTTTTTCTTCTAATTCGTCCAACAAATCAAATGGGTCTTGGCCATCTAAGTCCATCTTATTGATGTAAACAATTACAGGTGTGTTTCGCATACGACAAACCTCCATTAGCTTCTCTGTTTGCGTTTCTACACCTTTCACACAATCAATTACGAGTATTACACTATCTACTGCAGTTAGCGTTCTATAGGTGTCCTCAGCAAAATCCTTGTGACCGGGGGTATCCAATAAATTGATCAATTTATCTTTGTATTGAAAACCCATAACCGAGGTTGCTACAGAAATCCCACGCTGCTTTTCAATTTCCATGAAGTCAGAAGTCGCTGACTTGGTAATTTTATTGTTTTTAACAGCACCCGCAGTTTGAATAGCTCCCCCGAACAACAGTAACTTTTCTGTTAGCGTAGTTTTTCCTGCATCAGGGTGACTGATGATACCAAATGTTTTGCGCTTGCTTATTTCTTCTTGTAATTTCATGGAGTGTAATTGAAACCGCAAAATTAAGAAAAAGAAGGCAGCCTTTTAGTTGTTTTCATGAAGGGTGTTAGTCAAACCAACCATTTATGATTGGAGCGATAAAACCTAAACTAGTTAGTCGGTTTTGGGAGATATTGTACACCTGCTTTTATCGCATAGTTGATGTCATTTTCAGCAGGAGGAATAGGGCAGGAGTACTTTTTATTGTATGCGCAATATGGATTATACGCTTGATTAAAATCTATAACAATAGAATCTGCTTTAGTGATTTTTAGATCAATGTATCTTCCACCTCCATAAGTACTATCTCCGTTAGTAATATCTGTAAAGGGCAAAAATAGATAGTCTTCATAACCTTGTTCGGCTTTTAGCCTTTCGTTTTGATAGATCAGCAATGTAACTACTTGCGTATCGATAATAAATGTTGCTTTGTAATAGGGGCGATAAAGCGGAAGGCGATCGGTAGAGGTTTTCATCTCAAATGCCTCTTCATTTAATAGTCGCTCTATTTTTGCAGTGAAAACAAATGTAGTGTCAATTTCAAAAAATGGAAGTTCCACAAAATCAGATCTGTCTATTTCAGTCAGAGGAGAAGTGCTGCTATCAGCATAATATTTATTTAGTTGATCCTGAAAGTTCTTAGCTGTCTGAAAAGAGTTTTGTGAATAAGAGATTAGAGGAAAAGACAGGATAAACACATAGAGGTAATTTTTCATAGTTTCTGAATTTTTATCTGGGTATATATGTTTTCGCCCCAAGTGTTTGCAATCCCAAAACCATCGGAATTTGAGTTGCTGCATCTGTGCTCCAAAAAAAACTTTTTTCCTGTTGCAGGTACTGTAATAATAGTTGAAAGTGTACTATTAGTGGCAGTAAACTTGTCTGAAAAACTAGAACTTCCTGTAGCTGATACGGTATTGGCGATGATATTGAGTAGCCGAATTTGATGTTGGTCAACTTCATACGCGGGCGCTTCAGCTTCAATGAGGTATGTTCCTGCAGAGAGGATAATGGTATCATTTGATAGGTTAACGAAACTCATATCCCCTTTGATAGAGTTTAAAGTTCTTGTCATCCAGCCTCCTGCAAAACAAGGGCCTCCATTTGTATTGGAAGCCTTAATGTCTTGAATAATACTCACATTAGAATTGGCTGTGCTAGAAACAGAACTTATGCCAGATCCACCGGAAGTATTAATAGTATCCCAATCAGTTCCATTAAAATAGTAAAATGCTTGAAAGCCATCAGTCTGAAAGACCATTAATCCTGCAGCAGGACTAGGAATAGCCAAACGATTCGTTGCATTCATACGTGGCATTAAAAAGCCTTTTGTAGTAGATTCTATTTCTACTATTGCAGAGGGATGCGGGGAGCCACCATTCGAGTTAAACAACATGCTTTGAGCGCTAATGGTTGAACAATAAATATTAAAAAGTAGTAGGATTAGCAATTGTTTATTCAATTGCATAATCGGTTGGGGTTGGTAAAACGAATTTTTTACAATATTAGGTTAAAATCCAATCTATTAAATATGCTATGCCAATATAATTTTTCACAGCTATTTGTTAAATAGTTGTTTTATTAAACAAGAGTGTTTATTGTCTAATTAATTTCTTTTTAATCAGCGCTTCAGGAAATATTACTAATTGTATAAAGTTAAACTCAAACTGATCAAAAGAAACCGACTTGTTTGCGCCCATATCTACTTTCATATTAGGGAAATATCGTAAATGGGTTCTGAGGTAAAAACTCTGAATACGATTAGGGCGAATATCCCAACCAACCGTAATTCCAGGTTTAAAACCTTCAAAACTACCATCCGTATTTACGCCATCTTGTACTTGATTTACCAAAAGTTGCTCATAACTAATGGCAGCACCTATAAAAGGTGCGAAACCATGATAATCTCCTATGAACTTATACGTTTCTAAGGTTAGTGCAGTTCTTGTTGCTAGTTGGTTAAAGTCATAAGCTGCTATTTCACTTTTGTTTCGTCTGTAGGTAGCTTGAACTTGTAGATCTGGTGTATGCCAATAATAACCTATTCCCATTTCAGGAAAAACACTTGTTTTGTGATTGTCTGCATAAGGTGCTGTAGCATCATTATGATCAGAATTTTTTAGAAAAAAAGCTGATGAAGGGCCAATGGAAAGGGTGATTCCATTCAATTTTTTTCTTTTTGCGAGGGTATCTGTGATTGCTTGAGTTCTTCCACTTTTCCAATCTTTTTCAGCGCTTAGGGTGCTTTCTATCATCCATTTGTAGCCAATAGACAACCAAAATGGGTTTGTTCTAATGTTTACACGTTCTGTGGTGCTGATATAATAGTTACGCATTGAATCAAAGTTATAGCCTGCCCCAATTTCAAAAAGGTGATTACCTCGATTATACATAACCCCTCCCGTCAACGGATATTTATATCTCGAAACATCAGCTCCTTCTCCTTGCTGATAGCTATGCCTTAAAAAAGCTGTACCGATAAAAGGGCGAAGTTTATTGTGCTTTATTTGCCAAGGAAAATATCGAAAACCAGTTTCTACACCTTCACTAAATCCACTTTTATTCCAATTTCTTAGCGGTATAGCAATATAGAAATCGGCATGTCCCCAAAAGTGAGTACCACCAATGATAAATCGAGAACTGAATTGACTTTCTACATCAATCCTATTTAGTTGGTTATCGGAATCTCGTAAATACGAATAGGCACCTTTTCCTAAGTTTACTTTAGTGTCTATTCCCAAAGTCATTTGAGCAAATCGGTGGCGAGTTTTACCACCATCAATATAAACTTGAGCCATTAAAGAGCTAGAAAATAGAATCAATAGAATTATAGCTGACTTTTTCATATCACAGTTTTAAGTTATTATTTTAATTCTTTACATACTTCTTTGTGTAGTATGCTATCATTGGGGTTAGAATTATGGTAGGTAAAACCCAAGGCAACCATTGTGGCTGTATCATTTCATACCAGCTAGTCCTTGGGCCTGCTGTTACAATAAAGGCAGTAATGGTAGCTAAGTAGGTTCCCATCATCATTCCAATATGCCGTTTAAGCCATGCCATTTTAGGAATAGGTTGATTTCTACTCGTTTTTATGAACGTCCGGAATTCTTTAATAATCAGAGCAACACTTATTCCTCCAAAAACCATTAAAATAATGTTCATAGAAGATATCATTACAAACGTATTGATGGTTCCAAGGACTAAAATGATCCAATCTAGAAAACTCGGCTTTAGACTTTTGTTTTTTATGCTTCGATATCCGCTATAATTCATGAATAATGAAAATACAGCGATAAGAATTAAAAATAAATTGCTTTTAAGCAGGGCTATAATAACTGCTGAAACTACGACCAAGAGCATTGCATAAAAAAATATGCGACCTAGTTTGATGTGTTTTACTCCACCTTTCTTAAGAATAAAAATGATCAATCCGCTTATTAAAGCTGTGAATCCTGATGCGATGTGAATAATTAAAGAAGTGCTGATAACTGTTTCCATATTTGTTTGTTTTTGGCAAATATGGAGGTGTTTTGAACGAGCTGCAAGGTGAAAGGGAGTAACAGCAAACTTTGGGGTAAACTGCAAAGGAATAGGCTTAAAAGCAAGCCTTAGGGACGAACGGTAAGCTTATTTTTGATGGTTTTATTGTGTAATCGGCTTACAGGAATCAATTCTTTCACTAATTCTAAGTGTAATTTAAAGCCTTGTGCATTTCCTGAAATATGATTGACTTTACTCAAGTTCACTAAATAGCTTTTATGACAACGAAAAATATTTGGATAAATTTCTAGTTGGTTTTCAACCGATTTTAATGTATTTCTTAAAACCTTGGAGCAGGTTTCATCCTTCTTTTTGTAATTTACAGTAATATAATTATCCGAAGACTGAATAAAAAGAATATCTTGAATTGGCACACGTAAGTTTTCAGAGATATTATCTGACTCAATTGTTATGAAATCAGCTTTATTATTGTTTTTTTGTTGAAACTGTAATATCGAATTGTTAATCAGTTTAGCAGATTTCTCAAATCTAGCAGTAAGTCTTTTATAATTGGTAATAATGAACAGAAGCAAAGGAAATAGAGCTAAAGCGATGGTGTAAATTTCGAAACGAATTAAACTTTCTATTGAAAAATTAGCAACACCAACAACGTTAGAATATAATAAATTAGCTAAACCTATACTGCTTACATTAATTAACGACCAGCCTATTTGTTTTGATACCGTCCACTTCTCTTCGTTGAATAAATTGCTAAAAGCATTTGGAATTAATATGTTCAATATTACCATGGAAGTAAAACAAGTAAGACCGTATCCCAAGGTTAGTCCAACTAAGCCGTCCCCATAATAATTTAATCCAAACGGTTGAAAAATTAGCAGAAAAAGAAAAACAAAGACACCCATAAAAACTGCTTTTATGAAATGCTTTTTATGATTATTTGAGAAGGGGTAGGGAGAAGATAATAACTTACTCATCTTCTTTTTTTCTGTGTTTGCGAGGACTTAAGTCATTACTACTTCTTTTGCGGTATTTCCGCCTCTTCTTCGGTTCTCTGTCGTCAGATTTTACATCTCTGTAGTGAGAATAAACAGCATTGATAAAGCTCAAAATAATACCAACGCCCATAATGATATAAATAATAGTGAAAATCTTTCCGGCATCAGTTTGTGGGGAGAAGTCACCATAGCCGACCGTAGTTAACGTTATAATCGAAAAGTAGATGCAGTCAATCCATTCCCAACCTTCCAAATAATGATAGACTACACTGCCAATAGCAAGCGTAATGAAGGTCGTAATCAATAAATCACGATAGTCATCATTTT
The DNA here is from genome assembly GCA_965660325.1 of uncultured Acidiluteibacter sp. Classification (GTDB taxonomy): domain Bacteria; phylum Bacteroidota; class Bacteroidia; order Flavobacteriales_E; family Vicingaceae; genus Acidiluteibacter. The sequence continues at coordinate 1,049 of CBFHZL010000060.1, read as the reverse complement.
TAAGAAAACTAATAAGGGTTCGTATGAATAGAAAATGTCTGATCTGTTCGTTTTTTTTCAAAGATAAACAATTCAACAAATGAAATCCTATTGCTTTTAGAGGGGAACAAATGGGTAACTTAAAATAACCATTTAACTGCCATTTTTATCATTTTGTAGGATTTTACCTGATGGTTTTCGCCGAACTTTATAACTTGCAACCATGAAAAAGACCGTTATATTAGCAGCATTTGCCTCATTGCTATTGAGCAGCTGCGCAGAGTTAAAACCAATCGCTCAAGATTTAGGAAGAAGTATTTTGGAGACTACAGAAACAGGCTCTTCTATACCGTCTACATTAGAAATGGGCTCAGGATTAAAAGAAGCTTTAATTAAGGGAACCAAAACAGGAGTAGCTAATTTATCTAAGGTAGGAGGCTATGCAGATCAACCCATGGTTAGGATTCCATTTCCTGAACAGTATACCAATGTAGCGGATAAATTGAGAACTATAGGCCTTGGAAATCAAATTGATGATGTAGAGTTGTCGTTAAATAGAGCAGCTGAAGATGCAGTAGTAGAAGCAGCTCCTTTGTTTGTGAACGCTATAACTTCTATGACCATACAAGATGCTCAAGGAATTTTAATGGGAGGTGAAAATGCAGCGACGGATTACCTAAAACGCAAAACAAGCGAGCAACTAGTTGCGGCTTTCACACCAAAGATAGAGGCCTCTTTAGATAAAGTTAATGCAACTAAATATTGGAATACGGCAACCACTGCTTACAATATGATTCCTTTTATTACCAAAGTGGATGGAGATTTAACTAGCTATGCAACCAATATGGCAATAGACGGATTATTTTTAAAAATTGCAGAAGAGGAAAAAGAAATTCGGCAAAACCCTCTGGAGCGATCTAGTGATTTATTAAAAAAAGTGTTTGATTACGCTGCTGCGAATAAATAAAAGATAGCTCAGAAAAAAGTAGATAAAACTAAAAATCCCCAATGCTTAGCATTGAGGATTTCATTCTTAAGTGACCTCGCCAGGATTGCCATAGGCTGTCCTT
>CBFHZL010000059.1:0-16137 GCA_965660325.1 uncultured Acidiluteibacter sp. | reverse complement strand
TCATTCGATCCATTAAATGAAGTAAAGTTCATTCCCATATTAAAACCGTTGATAGCACTTCTCCGATCTGTAATACCTGAAGAAATATCATTCTCATCAATACTCGTTTCGTATTTTGAATAGGCAAAAACTCCTTCCATAAGTAATTGGGAACGTGCTGGAATTAAAACAAAATTAGAACCAAAACCAACAGAATTCCATTCAATCGCTGCTAATTCAGGATAGTTCACTCCATCTTTAAAATTAAATCCAAAAAAGTTGATTTTTGAACCATTCTCTGCATTCAATGAAACTTTACCGTAAAGATCTCTCCACTCAAAAGGCAAACCATCTTCGTCAACATAAGAATACAATTCTTTTGATGTTCGATCGATATAAGAACTTTTAGCCGAAAGGAGAAAGGAGCTACTACCGCCTCCTATCTTTTTAGACTTTTTAATAGGCCCTTCAATCAATGCTTTTGCTCCAAAAGTTGTCGCAGAAACTTTACCAGCTAGTCGTTTTTTATTCCCATCTCGGGTAGAAATATCCATGATCGAAGATATCCGACCTCCATACTCTGCGCCATATCCACCGGTGTAGACATCTGCTGATTTCATAATGTCAGTATCAAAAACGGAAAATAAACCAATAGAGTGAAAAGGGTTATAAATTATCATTCCATCTAACAATACCTTGTTTTGAATTGGAGATCCTCCCCTAATGTATAGCTGTCCACCTTGATCACCCGTAAAAACAACTCCCGGTAACACTTGTAGGTATTGCGCTAAATCAGGTTCACCGCCTATTGAAGGCATCTTACTAATTTCTTTAGGCGTCAGCTTCGTAACCGACATTTTTACCGTTGTTTGTGACTCTATTCGGTCTGCTGAAATCGTAACATCACCAATATTTACACTCGACTCCTCTAAAAATAATTTAACACTTTCGATGCCGTTTTTCTTAAGGTCGACTGTTGCTAATGCGGAGTCATAACCCAACCCCGTGGCCAACACGGTATATTGTCCTTCTGGGAGTCTAGTGATGGTAAAGTAACCGTTATCATCAGTAGGCGCTCCAAATGTGGTACCTTTAAGAATTACGTTAGTGTACATCACAGGCTCTCCTGAATTCTTATCATAAACAAACCCGCGAATGTTCCCTGACTGAGAGTAAACTGAAGAAATAGAACTAACTGTAACAGCAATTAATAGAAGTATATACTTACGCATAAAGACAATAGTATTTTTTTAAGAAAGCCCAAATATACAGAATTGGGATGTTTATCGGAGACAAAGACACAAAGTTGAATAAAATGCTGCTTAATGAAGTATTTTAAAAATCATTTCACGCAATATTTCCCCTTCAGACATTCCTGAGGCGCCAACACCCTTTGTTTTTAAGTCGGCATCGTGCAAGCAATCGATAGCTTTCACCAATTGACGAATAGAGTAATTATTAGCAGCCTGGACGGTATCTTTTACAAAAAATGGATTTATTTTTAGTGCCGATGCTACAGCCCTTTCCGATTTATTCTCTAAATAATGGTATTTGATTAATTGCGTAAAATTCCGATAAAGCATTGCGCTCAATAACACAAATGGGCTTGCTTTTGGGTTGGAAATAAAATAGTTAATTATTTTATTACACTTCAATACATCTCGATTCCCAATCGCCTTATTGAGTTCAAAAACATTATAATCTTTGCTGATACCAATATTCCTTTGAACCACCGACTCGTTGATCGTTGCCCCCTGCTCTTCGGCAATCATTACCTTATTCAACTCATTGGACAAACGCGATAAATTTGTTCCAATAGACTCTGCAATTAATCGTTTTGCAGGCGGGTTAATTGTATAACCTTTGGATTTTACATAGCCATCAATCCAGCCTTCGACTTCATTATCATAAATGGGTTTTGATTCGAAGGCAACACCTATCTTCCCTGCAATTTTTGCGAATGCTTTTCTCCCATCAAACTTTTTATACTTGTAGCAAACGACCAGAATAGTGGAATCTAAAGGCTGTTTAGCGTAAACGTCAAGCGCATCGAAAGACTTTATATTCTGAGCTTCCTTTACTATGACTACATTATGGTTAGCCATCATTGGATATCGCTTAGCTTCCGCTACAATGGTCTGACTGTCGACTTCTTTCCCGTAAAGAATAGTTTGATTGAATTCTTTTTCTGATTCATCAAGAACAGTCTGTTCTATTAAATCAGATACCTTATCAATGAAATACTCTTCTTCTCCATGAAGCAGGTATATTGGGTAATATACCTTTCTTTTAATATCTGCAATAATCTGATTGAAAGTCATAAAAGAATCTCCGTACTTTTGCTATTAGAATGATGACAAAATTAAATCTTCCGAACTACCAATTTCGTCTAAAAGAAGAAGACAAAAAAACTAAAATTTTCGATAGTATTCGAAAGAAATATGTGGTTTTAACTCCTGAGGAGTGGGTGCGGCAACATGTAATTGAATACCTGATTCAAGAGAAAAATTATCCACGAGGGTTAATCACTGTAGAGACTAGCTTAAAACAAAATGGGCGATCAAGAAGATCTGACATTTTATGCTATCACACCAACAATTCTCCCGTTTTATTGGTTGAATGTAAAGCCCCTGAAGTAAAAATAACCCAAGAAACCTTTGACCAAATTAGCCGATACAATATTACCTACAAGGTCCCTCTATTGCTTGTATCAAATGGTATCAATCACTTTGTATGTGAGGTTAATTTTGATGACCAATCAACGAGATATCTGCGAGAAGTACCGAATTATCAGGAGCTATTCAAAAATGATTAATTTTACACTAAACCTGTAAAGATGAAAAAATCACTACTCTTATTATTATGTATACTTAGCCTTTCAAGCGTCCTTAAAGCTCAAGAGGAGCGAACCGTTATCAATTTGCAATTAAATGCTTACCTAGACAGTGTTGACCAATCAACAATTACCCACCTATTAATAGAAGCAAATTCCTCAGATTTTGAAGAGGTAGCAGCTCAAAACAATGCGAGAGTTAAAGTAAAGAAAAATAGCTACTACTCTATCAGCTTACCTGCGAAAAACATACGGTCTTTAGCGGAATCTTCTACTGTCAAACGCATCGATTTCACCATTGATCAGCCGCACCTATTATCCGACACCATGCTGATAAACAATCGGGTCACACGAATTCATCAAGGAGATGCTCCATTTATACAACCCTACACAGGTAAAGGTGTACTTGTCGGCATTATTGACAGCGGCATTGATTACAATCACCCTGATTTTAAAGATAGCCTAGGCAGAACGAAAGTACTCGCCATATGGGATCAGAATAAACCTTCGGGAAGCAACAGCCCTATGCCCTATGGATACGGTCAGGAGTGGGATAGCACAGCCATTAACTCAAATAACGCCAACCACGACGACCCTGCAAATCAATTTGGCCATGGCTCCATGGTTTCAGGCTCAGCAACATCAACCGGATTAGCTACAGGGAACTTCAAAGGTGTCGCTCCTGATGCCAATATGGTAGTTGTTTCAAGTAACTTTGGCTCATCACAGTTTCTAGCAAATATCGCTGATGCTACTGATTATATTTATAAGATAGCGGATAGTTTGGGGATGCCTTGTGTCATAAATGCGAGTCTAGGAACCTATGTGGGATCACATGATGGGAAGGATGTCGCCGCTCAGTTAATTGACCAATCTATAAAAGCTAAAAATGGAAGAGTGTTTGTAGCCGCAAACGGTAACGCAGGAAATCAAAAGTTTCATTTAGGTTACCAAGTTACTGCAGACACCAACTTTACTTGGTTCAAAACAAGTCCGAACATTTTCAATCCATTTGTTTACTATCGGTTGTATGCCGATACAGCAGATTTCAATCAAGTACAATTTGCCTTTGGAGCAGATCAAGTAAATCCTGATTATAAATTTAGAGGCAGAACTGATTTTAAAACCATACATAGCTCAATCAATAACTATCAATATGATACAATTTACAGCCCACACAATGGAAATGTAATCACAGAAATAAGAACCTATGCTGAGGAAGTAAATGGAACGTATATGTTAGAAGTATACATGAATCGACCTGACTCTTCTGATTATCATTACCGTTTAGAAACTACCGGTTCAGGCGCCTTTGATGTATGGTCAAGCAACACCCTGATGCCCTATTCAGATATGGTCAGTAGCAACCTACCTGCAATAAGTCAATTTCCTGATATCTCTAAGTACAAGCGACCTGACAGCCTTTCTACTATGGTAAGCAGCTTCACCTGCTTGCCAAGTGTAATTAGTGTCGGTAATTATCAAAATAGAAAAACATACCGATCAGTTGATAACGTTATTCAGGTAATGCCCGGAACTCCTGGAGAGATATCACCAAATTCTAGCTTAGGCCCTACTCGTCTAGGAATAGTAAAACCCGATATCTCTGCATCAGGAGACTACACCTTAGCTGCAGGTCGGCTTGCAACTATTCAACAAAGTATTATAAATAACCCGGCAAAAGTTAGTGCAGATTCAATGCACATGAGGAACGGAGGAACATCTATGGCCAGCCCTGTAGTGGCAGGAATAGCAGCACTGTATCTTGAAAAGTGTCCAAATGCCTCGTATTTGGAAATTAGCCAAGCTATTATCAATCAAGCTCGAGCTGATAACTTCACAGGTATCGTACCTAATTTTAGTTATGGCTTTGGAAAAGTAGACGGATATGAAGCACTAGCTAATTCGATACAAAAACCAACCATCAGTTCAATTACTCTGCAGAACCTTTGTCAAGGAGATTCTGTTCTTTTGATTCCGTTCCCATCTAGTTATTCCGGTTACAGTTGGAGCAATGGTGATAGTGCAAGTTTTACTTATGCAAAAAACAATGGAGACTTCTTTGCGCAAGTGGAGAACACCCAAGGCTGCAAAGCATTAACTGATACGCTTTCTCTTGTATTTAACCCAACTCCACCTAAACCATTTCTTTTTCAGAATTATGACACTTTGTATACCCCACAAGTTGGGTTTTATAATTGGTTTAAAGATGGCTTTAGAATTAATGGAGTGATTGACTCCTTCTATGTTGCCAATCAAGATGGAAACTACTGGACAAGAAGAATAAATGCGAACACTGGATGCGGAACAAACTCCGATACCATCTATTATACAGCAACATCAATTAGCCTGATAGACTTTGATGATTTAAAAATATATCCAAACCCCGCAAGCAGTCAATTATGTATTGAAAATTTACCAAAAAAAGGCATTGAAATCAATCTAATCAATCACTTAGGTCAATCCATACATTCTTATTCTAATCCTTCAAACAACAAATTGACTTTAAATACGTCTAATTTAACAAGTGGCCTATACTTCTTGCAAATTAGAGCCAAGAACACTTTTATTAATGAAAAAATCATCATATCCAATGATTAGATTGCTCTTTCCACTGCTACTGTCCTGCTTAATGCTTTTTGCACATGGACAAATTGCATCATTCGGTAAGAAGGAAAATATCATCATTTTTAAGGTGAAAGAAGGTCAAGTGAATAAAGACGGCAGTTTTAGTTCACCAAATTTAAAAACGCTAGAAAGTCAACTTTCTAATCCAATCACCCAACTATTTCCGACTAAACGAACAGCCAATAAAAACAGTGAAGAAGTAATCAACTTGTCGACGATATATGGTTTTAGTGTGGATGATAAAAACACTATGCAGAAATTATTGCATCAACTCAAAGCACAGAAAAATATCTTGTACGCAGAGCAATTGGTGATTCCTCAGCTTTGCTATACCCCTTCGGACACTTACCTATCTCGACAATATCAACTTTCCATCATCAAGGCATTTCAAGCTTGGGAGATTGAAAAAGGAGACTCTACAATTGTGATTGCCATTACGGATACCGGAATTGATATCGATCATGAAGACCTAGAACCGAATGTAGCCTACAACCATGCAGACCCAATAAATGGTATTGATGACGATAATGATGGTTATATCGATAACTACAGGGGATGGGATACCGGCGATAATGATAATGATCCGTCGACCTTTAGTAGTAACCATGGTAACAATGTAGCAGGACTATCTGCTGCAAAAACAGACAATGGTAAAGGAATTGCAGGAACAGGATTCAATTGTAAATTTCTTCCAATAAAAATAGACACTGATCTAGGCGGATGGCTAATTGGAGCGTATGATGGAATTATTTATGCTGCAGATCAAGGTGCAGATATTATCAACTGTTCTTGGGGTAGCTATACTTATGGAGAGCTCGGAAATGACATTATAAATTACGCTACAGCCAAAGGCAGCCTAGTTGTTGCTGCGGTCGGAAACGATGGTAGAGATGCACCTTTTTATCCTGCTGCATACGCCAATGCGCTAGCAGTAGGAATGACCGACAGCATGGATATTGTTAGAGACAACTCTAACTATGGGTATCATTTGGATATCATGGCTATCGGTCAGGGCATGTGGACCACAGGAAATAATAATATATACAATTACAATGGTGGAACTAGTATGGCTAGTCCATTAGTTGCGGGCGCTGCTGCACTTGTTAAATCAAAATATCCCAACTTTGAGCCACTTCAGATAGCAGAACAACTCCGAAATACCGCTGATGATATTTTACCCATGCAAACGAATCAATATCGCGATAAAATCGGTGGAGGAAGACTTAACATGTTTCGATCGGTTAGTGAGCCATTAAAACCGGGTATTCGAATTGAATTGATCGATATCATCGATGGAAATGACTCGGTTTTTGTTGCAGGAGACACGCTGCGATTCTTTTGCAAATTTAAAAACTACCTTGCTCCAGCAACTGGTTTAAAAGCCAAAATATCATCACCTTCTAACAGCCTTATTTTCTTGAATGACGACTTCGATCTTGGCACCCTAAACACACTAGAAGAGAAAACCAATGGTGGTATTTCTTTTACGGCCATTGTCAGAAACCCACTGGTCTTTAATGAGCAAATTCCTCTAGAAGTGAAGGTGAAAAATAATGGTTACGAACGTTCGTTTTGGTTTACTACTATTGTTAACTTAAACTATGTAAATGTTTCAAATAGCACCTTATCAACAACGCTTAGCAGCAATGGTAGAATAGGATTCCATGAAGTAGCTACAGCACAGGGAGTTGGTTTATTATACAACAATTACAACTCTGCCTTATTTGAAGGCAGCTTAATGATTGGGAATGCAAATGAGGTAAAGGATGGGTTTAGAGGAACTTCTAGTGACGCTGATATGGATTTCAATTCGATTCAGAACACAAAAATGGTCCAAAGCGTGAAAGCAGACCAGGTTTTTGATGGAATTATTGCCGACAAAAATGAGCAATTTAAAGTATCACACGCATCCTATTTATTCAACAGTGGTACAGCTCAAAACACGATTTTTTACACATTTAGAATCAAAGCAAAAAAACAGTTAAACCAATATTATGCAGGGCTAATGCTCGACTGGGATGTACTGGATTATCTAAAAAACAAAACAGGTTTTGATGCCTTAAATGAATTAGCCTATACCTACTCTACTGAAAACAATTCTCCTTATTACGGAGCGCAATTGCTTTCACATAGCAATGCCATTAGTTTTGGTATTGACAACGTTGGAGGCGGCAATAACGGAATAGATCTTGGTAATGGGTTTAGCGATCAAGAAAAATATATGTGCCTATCCAATAGAAATGAGCTGGCAGGCCTAACCGCTCCAGATGGAAATGACATTTTACAAAGCCTCAGTTATGGGCCTTTTAACTTAGAAAAAGACAGCACTATTGTGGTTTCATTCGCCCTGCATGCTGCCGACAGCTTACCTCAGCTAATCAGCAACGCAGCGGAAGCAAAGCAACTGTATAATAACTTAAGGCTTGGTGACTTTGAGATAGAAATAAACCCTACTATTCGCAACGCCTTTTTAAGTAGAGTTTACCCCAACCCCACAAATGATCAATTTAGAATTGAGGTAACGCTCAGTTATGCGGACCAGATTAGTTTCTCGCTCTATAATTCCATGGGGCAAGAAATACTAGATAAAGAGGTTTCTGGATTTGAGGGGCTAAATTTAATTGATGTTGATGCGCTAGTTGCTGACCCAGGCATTTATTTTCTCACCATTAAAACAAACGGTACAGAGAAACTTCATAAAATTGTGCTCCAATACTAATAAACCAATGCCCAAGCACATTTTTATTCCTGCACCCAGTGGCCGAAGACTTGCAATTAGCGATATACACGGCTGCAGCAAAACATTTAAAGCTTTATTGCAGCAACTAAATTTAAACGAATCTGATCAGCTGTTTTTACTAGGAGACTTCATCAATAGAGGTGGTAACAGTTTAGCCGTTATCAAAACCATTCGTTCACTTCAAGAGCAAAGCCTATCCATTTTTTGCCTTAGAGGCAATCACGAGCAAACGGTGATGGACATCGTAAAACGATGGCCTCAACAACTTAAGCCATTTTTGAAAAAGTATGACTCTACAGACCTACTAAACAAAGAAGGTCGATTGCGATCAAAAGTCTACGATTTCTTTCAGGACAGTTTATATTACATCGAGCTAGACAACTACTATTTAGTACATGCAGGATTTGATTTTAAGGCTGAAAAGCCCTTAAAGTCCTATAACAAGATGCTCACCATTAGAAAGTTCACCCCCAAAGACGAGCTAATCAATTCAAAGCAAATTATTCATGGTCATGTAAGACAATCACTAGATAAAATACAAAACAACATTATTGCCGCAAAAAAACACTTCTCTATCGATAATGGATGCTCCGCGCCAAACATCAGCGGACAGGGTAATTTAGTTTGCCTGAATCTGGATACCAAAGAGCTTATCGTACAAGAAAATATTGACTAATCAGCATATCATTGTCGACACAGGCGACTTATTAAGTCAGAATGTAAAGGAAAGTCTTTTGACAATGCATCTTTATCTGCCAATTCAAAATCCGCAAAATCAAAACCAGGGGAAACGGTGCAACCGACCAACGAATAACTTCCACTTGATTCACTCGCAAACCATGCACCAGCAGGCACAACTGCTTGAGGAGTTTGTCCCTTTTCCAAATCTAATCCAATGGATAGTTTAGTATACGTTCCGTCTTGCTCAATTACATGAACCACCAATGGCTCTCCGTAATAAAAATGCCACATTTCATCTGATTTAATCCGATGAAAAGCAGAAAAATTTCCTTCTGTGATGAGAAAGTAAATTCCAGTAGATAGACTTCTGTTTCCTGCTAACCCTTCTTCCATAATATCAGCAGGAATAGCCTTCTTAGATCGGTACATTTCTTTATAAAATCCACCTTCAGGGTGTGGCAGTAAGGCTAGATTCTCAACCCAGTATTCAATTGTTTTCATCGCTTTTCAATTTATGATACCGCAAAACTATCACTAGAAAGTGATATATTTATGCAAAATATATTACTTAAAAAGAATGGCAGACAATTTGACGAGGATATTCGACCTACATTATCATCAGCAGAAGAATTACAAAAAGTCGGACGCTTTAGCTTCTAAAGTTAATGGGAAGTGGGAAAAATTTAGCACAGATGAGTTCATAGAGATGGGTCAAAAGATGAGCCTTGCATTTTTGAAAATGGGACTCGTTCCCGGAGATAAAATTGCTATCATCTCTAACAACCGTTCAGAATGGCACATTACCGACTTAGGCATTACCCAAATGGGCGGTATTAGTGTACCCATTTACCCAACGATTACTGAAGAGGATTATGCCTACATTATGAACGATGCATCGATTAAATGCTGCTTTGTTTCTGATGCCGATCTATTCCAAAAGGTGAGCAATATTAAGGGCCAAGTTCCTAGTTTAGAAAGTATATACACCTTTGATCAGGTGTCAAATGCAAAACACTGGAAAGAAGCACTAGAATTGGATGCTAACGGAGATTTTAGTACTGTTAAAACTATCATGGATAGCATAAAAACAGAAGATTTAGCTACCCTAATTTACACTTCAGGAACAACTGGTCGACCAAAGGGAGTGATGCTTTCACACCAAAACTTAGTAGCAAACTCACTCTCTTCAAGAAAAAGACTTCCTTGTGATCACAACTCAACAGCACTAAGCTTTTTACCGCTCTGCCATGTTTATGAGCGGATGGTTTGTTATATGTACATCTATGTTGGGGTGTCGATTTATTATGCTGAATCGCTTGAGACCATTGGTGATGACTTACGTGATGTTAAACCACAAATATTTACAGCTGTACCGCGATTACTAGAAAAAGTATACGATAAAATCATTGCCAAAGGTATGGACCTCACAGGTATCAAAAAGGCGCTTTTCTTTTGGGCGGTTGGTTTAGCCCAACGTTATGAAATTGGTGGAAAAGGAGCCTTTTACAATTTTCAATTAAAGCTCGCCAACAAAATCATCTTCAGTAAATGGAGAGAAGCACTTGGAGGTAATGCATTAGCAGTTGCTTCAGGAGCAGCTGCATTGCAACCACGATTGGCAAGGATATTCTTAGCTGCACAAATACCCATTATGGAAGGATACGGTTTAACGGAAACTTCTCCGGTGATATCGGTGAACTGCGAAGAAAATGATGGCGTAAGAATAGGCACAGTAGGTCGACCACTAGATGACGTAACTGTAAAAATTGCTACGGATGGAGAAATATTGGTAAAAGGTCCAAATGTAATGATGGGTTATTATAACAAGCCTGAAGCTACAAAAGAAGTTTTTACAGCTGATGGATACTTTAAAACCGGGGATATTGGTGAGTTAAGCGACGACAACTTCTTGAAAATTACCGGTCGTAAAAAAGAAACGTTTAAAACTTCCGGTGGAAAATACATCGCACCTCAAGTCATTGAGAATAAAATGAAGGAGTCTTCTTTCATCGAACAATTGATGGTAGTTGGTGAATCAGAAAAACACCCTTCAGCAGTTATCCAACCTTCTTTTGAATTTTTACACGATTATTGTAAACGTAAAGAGATTGCATTTACAGATAACGCCTCCATCGTCGAAAACCCCATTATTATAAAACGAATACAAAAAGAAATCGATCATTATAATGAAGGATTTGCCAAGTTCGAACAAGTTAAAAAGTTTATTTTGGTTCCCGACATCTGGGGAATCGAAACAGGAGAAATGACACCCACCATGAAAATAAAACGAGCCGTCGTCAAAGCAAAGTACCTCGACAAAATAGAAGCCCTTTACCGATAGATCTAGCTTTCCCCTCTTGAAATTTCAAGAGGGGATTTTTTTTGAGAAAAAATTAACATTCATTTACTATGCAAGCATAACAAAAAACGTATATTTGTTGGAAACGATTTGATTGCTCATGAAACCAAACGAAACCGTCGACTATCACATTAAAGTAAATTGGCACGCACTGACCAATTTATACAATGGAATAGCATCCAAACATGGCCTCACACAAGCTACCGGATTTGTTCTTTTAAATATTGATGATATGCAAGGAACTCCTGCTACTAAAATTGCCCCATTAATGGGAATGAAGGCTACAAGTCTGAGCAGGGTTTTGAAGAACATGGAAGAATCAGGGCTTATAGAACGAAAGGGAGATAAAACCGATGGACGGATGGTACGCATTCACTTAACTGAATTGGGTACGGAGAAGAAATTGATTGCGAAAGAGGTGGTCAAAAACCTCAATCAATACATTATCAATAATGTACCGGAAAAAAAGTTGCAAACCTATTTTGAGGTTATGGGCGATATCAATGAATTAATATCAAATTACAAAGACATTAAATAATCTACATTATGGCTACTAGAAGAATTAGAAAGGTTGCGATATTGGGCTCCGGAGTAATGGGGTCTCAAATTGCTTGTCATTTTGCCAATATTGGATTGGAAGTACTTCTATTGGATATAGCTCCAAAGGAAGTGAATGCAAAAGAAGAAAAGCAAGGATTGACAATTGACGATACTGTTGTTAAAAACAGAATTGTAAATGATGCGCTGCAAGCGGCACTAAAGTCAAGCCCCTCTCCTATTTATCGAAAATCATTTGCCAATAGAATTACGACTGGCAACATGGATGACAATATGAAAGATATTGCATCAGCAGATTGGATAATTGAAGTAGTAGTAGAACGACTAGACATTAAAAAAATCGTTTTTGATAACGTAGAAAAATATAGAAAGAAAGGAACCATTATTTCTTCTAACACATCAGGAATTCCTATTCATATGATGCTAGAAGGAAGAAGTGATGACTTCCAACAACATTTCTTAGGTACACACTTCTTTAACCCGCCAAGGTATCTAGAATTGTTAGAGATAATACCTACTCCTAAGACCGACGAATCCATAGTTCATTTTTTAATGGACTATGGCCGTCGTTTTCTTGGTAAAAAGACCGTACTAGCAAAAGATACACCCGCTTTTATTGCGAACAGAATCGGAGTATACTCCATTATGAATCTATTTCATACGGTAAAGGAAATGGGCTTTAAAGTTGAAGAAGTAGATAAACTGACGGGAAGTATTCTAGGCCGACCAAAATCAGCGACCTTCAGAACATGTGATGTTGTAGGGTTGGACACCCTAGTGCATGTAGCAAACGGAGTTCGTGAAAACTGCCCAGAAGATGAAGCGAAAGAAATGTTTGCGATTCCAGAATATGTACAGCATTTACTCGACCAAAATTGGCTCGGTGCCAAATCAGGACAAGGCTTCTATAAAAAAGTAAAAGGAGCAGATGGTAAAAGCAATATTCTAGCGCTAAACCTAGAGACCTTAGAATATGAAGAGCAAACGAAGGTTCGTTTTGATATTATCGGAAAAGTAAGAGAAATCGAAGATGTTCGTGAAAGGACTAAATTACTAATCGAGTCTGATGGTAAAGTTGGAGACTTCTTTAGAGCTAATTTCTTGGGATTATTTGAATACGTTTCCAATCGAATTCCTGAAATCTCCGATGAACTATTCCGTATCGATGACGGAATGAGAGCCGGATTTGGATGGCAACTAGGTCCTTTTGAATCGTGGGATGCCTTAGGATTAGAGAAAGGAATAGAGTTGATGAAGGCTAATGGTCAAACTCCTGCACCTTGGGTGGCAGAAATGCTAGCATCGGGTGCAAAGAGCTTTTACAAAGTGGAGAATGGTGCGAAATTCTACTATGATATTCCTTCTAAATCCTATAAAGTAATCCCGGGAACTGAAGATTTGGTCGTTCTGGATAACTTACGGGCTGCAAACACCGTTTGGAGCAATAAAGGAACAACGATAGTTAATTTAGGTGATGGGATTTTAAACCTAGAGTTCCACACGAAGATGAATACCATCGGAGCAGAAGTTATCCAAGGGATTAATAAAGCCATTGATTTAGCTGAAGCAGATTACAAAGGATTAGTCATTTCCAACACCGGTCAGAACTTTTCTGCAGGTGCAAATGTCGGTATGATTTTTATGATGGCAGTAGAGCAAGAATATGATGAATTATCATTCGCTATTGCTCAATTTCAAAAAACCATGATGCGAATTCGCTACAGCGCAATTCCAGTAGTCGCTGCGCCACACCAAATGGCGTTAGGTGGCGGGTGTGAATTGTGCATGCATTCTGATAAAGTAGTGGCTCATGCCGAATTATACATGGGATTAGTAGAGTTTGGAGTCGGCGTTATTCCTGGAGGTGGCGGAACCAAAGAGTTTGTACTTCGATTATCTGACAGCCTTAAGGATGGAGATATCCGAATCAATGCGATGAGAGAACGTTTCTTAACCATTGGTCAGGCTCAGGTTTCTACCTCAGCTTATGAGGCTTTTGACAAAGGCTATTTGCGTGAAGGAATTGACGAAGTAGTTGTAAGCCGGGAATTTCAATTGAAACGCGCTAAAGAAGCTGCACTCAACCTAGCCGACAAAGGATATAGTCAACCTGTGGAGCGCAAAGACATTAAAGTCCTTGGTAAAGAAGGGCTCGGAATTGTTTATGTAGGCGCAAACTCTATGAAATCTGGTAATTATATTTCAGAGCACGATGCATTAATTTCTGAAAAGTTAGGATATGTCATGTGTGGTGGAGATTTGTCAGAAATCACAGAAGTATCAGAAACCTACCTCTTAGAATTAGAGCGAAAAGCTTTTGTAGAATTATGTACCAAAAAGAAAACATTGGAGCGTTTACAAAGCATTGTAACCAAAGGAAAAGTTTTAAGAAACTAATTACAACTGAATCGAAGTTTCACCACTAAAAAGACAACAACATGGAAGCATATATAGTAGCAGGATATCGATCAGCAGTAGGAAAAGCCGGTAGAGGCCAATTGCGTTTTACACGCCCTGATGATATTGCAGCACAAGTAATCAAGCACTTAATGAAAGACCATCCGCAAGTAACGTCTGATCATATTGATGATGTAATTGTCGGAAATGCAAGCCCAGAGGCTGAGCAAGGGTTGAATGTAGGTCGATTAATTTCACTAATTGGCTTAAACAACATTACCGTTCCGGGGATGACCGTCAATAGATATTGTTCTTCTGGATTAGAAACCATTGCAATAGCGGCATCAAAAATAAAGAGTGGAATGAACCACTGCGTAATAGCAGGCGGTGTAGAGTCCATGAGTTGCATGCCAATGGGCGGATGGAGAATTGTTCCGAATGCAGATGTGGCAAAAGATAACCCGACCTATTATTGGGGAATGGGTTTGACGGCCGAAGCAGTAGCCAAAGAATACAATGTTTCTCGAGAAGAACAAGATCAATTTGCCTATGAATCGCATATGAAAGCGCTAAAAGCACAAGCTGATAATCGTTTTCAAGATGACATTGCCCCCATAGAAGTAGAAGAAAATTACTACGACAATGGCAAAAAGAAAAAGAGAAATTACACCGTAACAAAAGATGAAGGACCTCGAGCAGGTACAAGTGTGGAAGCACTTTCTAAATTACGACCAGTATTTGCTGATGGCGGTTCTGTAACAGCCGGAAATTCTTCCCAAACGAATGACGGAGCAGCTTTCGTACTAGTCGTTTCAGAAAAAATGGTGAAGGAATTAAATCTAAAGCCCATCGCTAAATTAATCTCTTACGCTGCAACTGGTGTAGATCCTCGCATTATGGGAATTGGACCAATTAAAGCGATTCCAATGGCATTGGAGCAGGCAAATTTAAAACTAGAAGATTTAGATCTAATCGAATTAAACGAAGCGTTTGCTTCCCAGTCGGTAGCAGTAATAAGAGAATTAGGATTAGATAAATCTAAAGTGAATGTCAACGGTGGGGCGATAGCCTTAGGCCACCCACTAGGATGCACTGGAGCTAAACTAACCGTACAAGTATTGAATGAATTAAAAAAGAGAGGCGGCAAATACGGCATGGTTACCATGTGCGTAGGCGCAGGACAAGGAGCGGCAGGAATCTTTGAATTACTATAATAACCAACTAAAACTTAAAATTATGAGCGATATCACTAAAGGTGGAGAGTTTCTAATAAAAGATACCGACCCAAAAAATATATTTATCCCTGAGGATTACTCAGAAGAACAACGAATGATTGCAGACTCCTGTGATGAATTTCTGGATGCAGAGGTTTTTCCAAATTTGGATCGAATCGATGCGCTAGAAGAAGGATTAATGCCTTCTCTCTTAGATAAAGCAGGAGAGCTCGGTCTTTTGGGAATTTCTATCCCTGAAGATTTAGGCGGCTTTGGAAAAGGATTTGTAACCTCTATGCTTACCGCAGAAGTTACTGGTGCGGGACACTCCTTCGCCGTAGCTCTATCGGCGCACACCGGAATTGGTACACTACCAATTTTATATTACGGTAACGATGAGCAAAAAGCTAAATACATCCCGAAATTAGCATCAGGTGAATGGAAAGGTTGTTATTGCTTAACAGAGCCGAGCGCAGGATCAGACGCCAATTCAGGGAAAACAAAAGCAGTACTTTCGGAAGATGGAAAACATTATATCCTAAATGGCCAAAAAATGTGGATCACCAACGGTGGTTTTGCACACGTTTTTACCGTATTTGCTAAAATTGGAGATGACGAAAACTTATCTGCATTCATCCTGACCAGAGACATGGAAGGATTAACTTTAAACCCGGAAGAGAAAAAACTGGGAATTAAAGGTTCATCGACTCGTCAAGTATTTTTCAATAATGTTAAGGTTCCGGTAGAG
>CBFHZL010000058.1:0-16234 GCA_965660325.1 uncultured Acidiluteibacter sp. | reverse complement strand
AGATGGAGTTCCCAATGTATTGGATCTAGATTCTGATAATGATGGAATTACTGACTTAGCAGAAAATTTCGATGGTGCCGCAGTTGATGCAAATAATGATGGAATCGTTGACGGTACAGTAGATACCGATAACGATGGAATTTTAAATTCTGCTGATAGTGACGACGGTAATGTGGGTAGTCCAAATTCAGCTCCTTCAAACTTCGATAATCAAGGCTTAGCCAACTTCCTAGATTTAGACTCTGATAATGATGGAATCACTGACCTTAAAGAAAACCCAAGTGGAGCAGGAGTAGATGCCAATAATGATGGAATTGTAGATGGGACATCAGATTCTGATAACGATGGAATACTAAACTCAGCAGATAGTAATGATGGGGCAGTTGGTTCTCCAAACACAAGCCCAACCAATACCGATGGAGATGGAGTAGCTAACTTTATTGATTTAGATTCAGATAACGATGGTATTACTGATTTGTTTGAGAATCAAACTAATGTTGTTAATGATGCCAATAGCGATGGCATCTTAGATGGTTTAGCTGATGCTGATTCTGATGGAATATTAGATCAAGCGGATAGCGACGACAGTCAATTAGGTTCACCAAATTCCACACCTTTAGACACTGATGTGGATGGAGTACCAAACTTTTTGGATATTGATTCAGATAATGACGGTATTACAGATTTAACTGAAAACCCTGATGGTACAGGTATTGATGCAAATAATGATGGTATAGTTGATGGAAGTTCAGACTCAGACAACGATGGAGTTTTGAATTCTGTAGATACGGATGATGCTGTATTAGGAACGCCTGGAACAGTAGCTCAAGATTTTGATAGCGATGACCTACCTAACTTTCTTGATATCGATGCAGATAATGACGGTATTATCGATAATATTGAGGCACAAGCTACATCAGGAAGCCCAACGAGAGCTCTAGGTGCTGATACAGATGGAGATGGGTTAGATAATGCATTTGAAGGAAGTAACGGCTTGGATCCTATTAATACAGACTTTACAGATACACCAGATTATTTGGATTTGGATTCTGATAATGATTTGATTGCAGATATAGTTGAAGGGTGGGATACTGATGGAAATTTAATTCCTAATACTTTACCTAGTGGTTCAGATACCGATAGTGATGGTCTTGATGATAATTTTGATGATGTGAATGGTAGAAACTCAATCACGAATCCTTCTAATAATTCTCAAAATGCAAACTCATTCCCTAATATGACCACTTCATCAACATCTGAAAGAGATTGGAGAGAGCAGTTAGACTCTGATGGAGATGGTATTGCTGATTTAGATGATTTGGATGATGATAATGATGGAGTTTTAGATACTGATGAATGCCCTTCTAGGTTAGATTGGACGACAAATACATGGCTACCTGGAACTACTTCAAATACATATGATATCAATAATAATGATATACAGGTATCTGTAAACGACCCTTCTGGAGCCTTACTTAACTTACCTCCACAGCTTCCTTTTAGTACTGGATTTTATCAAGGTAATCAGCCGTCAGTTGATCAGTCTCTTATCTATGCTGTTGATTTGTCTACATTAACATTAACAAATTCTGTCACGACTACTATATCCCTTGGAGTTGCAGGAGTAGGTTTGAACTGTGTTTCATTTAGTCTATTTGATGTTGATGGAGAAGTCGGTGGTATAGCTCGACAAGAGGAGTTTATAATTACTGGGTCATTGAATGGGGTTAAAGTTCCTGCTCAAATATCTGTTGGAGGAACACAAACGGTTTCTAATACAGATACCGTTAGAGGCTTTGATCCTGTAAACAGCACTGGTGTTAACTCTGAACTTGGTGTAGTTAGTGTAATGTTCCCACTAGCTGTGGATGAAGTTTTAATTGAGTTTAAAATTGCTGATGGGTCTATTCTTAATCCAGGATCTGAACCAGGCTTTTCGCTATATGATATTACCTACTGTGAGGACATTGATAACGATGGCATCCCGAATTCTCTTGATCTTGATTCCGACAATGATGGAATTCCTGATATTATCGAGGCAGGAGGTGTAGATACAGATAATGATGGAAGAGTTGATAATGATACTGATACAGATGGTGATGGATGGGCTAATACCTTTGATCCAGATAACAGTGGTTCACCGCTTACTGATGTTGATTCAGATGGCGATGGAATTAGAAATCGATTAGATTTAGATAGTGATGACGACGGTATTCAAGATGTTTTAGAAGCAGGCGGAATTGATACCGATAATGATGGTAGAGTTGACTCATCTGTAGATGGTAATTTAAATGGATGGGCTGACATTGTAGACCCTACTAACGGTGGAACTACATTGCCGTTACCCAACACTGATTCTGATAATTTGGCAGACTATATAGATAGAGATAGTGATAATGATGGCCTTTCAGATACATTTGAAGCAGGAGGAGTTGACGCAACTAACAATGGAATTGTGGACGGCTTAACTGATAACAATGATAATGGATGGAACGACAGCCAAGAATCTACACCATTTGCATTTACAGATACTGACGATGATTCTTTCCCTGATTACAAGGATAAAGATAGTGATGGTGACGGAATTCCCGACGCAATAGAAGCAGGGGGTACTGATATAAATGGAGACGGAGAGTTGGATAGTTTTGTCGATTCTGATAACGACGGATTGATTAACGCTAATGATGGTACTCCGCCCTCTAAACCAAATGGAGATGGTGACAGTTTTCCTGATTACCTAGACTTAGATGCCGACAATGATGGTATTGCTGATGTAGTTGAAGCTGGTGGAGTAGATGCAAATAACGATGGACAGCAAGATGGATTAGACGCTGATTTTGATGGACTAAGTGATGATGTAGATACCGATAATGCAGGAACTAAGCTACCATTGTCTGATTTTGACGGTGATGGTATACCAAACTATTTGGATATTGATTCAGATAATGACGGGTTGATTGACAACGTAGAAAGTCAGTCTACAGCCGGGTTTGTCGCTCCAACTGGTTCAGATACGGATAATGATGGATGGGACAACCGCTATGATTCGGATAATGGTGGAACGGCTATAACGCTTAACAATCAAGAGACAAGTGGAAACCCAGATTATATTGACCTTGATACTGATGGCGATGGACAACCTGATTGGATTGAAGGATTTGATGATGATGAAAATGGTGTGGCTACTGATGGGGATGCTTTAAATGATTATTTAAATAGAGCTACAGCTATTGTTGCAGCTCGAGGTAATACCATGCTTTATAACAATGCGTTAGATGGAGATTCAGATGGAATTCCAAATTGGTTAGAAGATGCTGATTTGGATGGACAACCGAACTTTATTGATCCTCAGAGTAGTTTTTATCAAGATACTGATAATGATGGTTTGGTTGACCTATTCGATACAGATAATTTTGGCGTTCCTTCGACTTATCCAAACAAGGATAATGATTTGGAGCCAGATTGGAGAGATACTGACAACGCGACAACCTTGCCAATTAGCTTACTATCCTTTGATGCTGAGAAAAAGATTTCAGCAGTTTTACTCAAATGGATTACCGTTTCTGAAATTAATAACGATTACTTCACGATTGAAAAATCAAGAGACGGAGTATCATTTGTTGAAGTCGGAAAAGTAGACGGTGCAGGAAACTCTGCGGACAGATTGGATTATCAGCTTCTCGATGAGTCTCCATATAATGGAGTTTCTTATTACAGACTAAAACAAACAGATTTCAATGGTGATTTCACTTACTCTGAATTGAGAGCGGTAGAGTTTGGGGCTTCTCAATTGGTAGAGTCGTCAGCATTATATCCAAACCCAACTTCAGGGGAGCAACTATTCTTTAACTTATATTCTGAGGAGCAAGGTGAGTTATTGCTATCTATTCGAACGTTTGAAGGGCAGTTAGTTACCACTAGAAAAGTGATGTTGGATGGATATGCTACTCATTATGAAGTTGAACTTCTGAGAGGTTTAAATTTGGCTAAAGGTACTTACCTGGTGACTTATATGTTGAATGATAAGTCAATAGGCACTAAACGTTTTGTTGTAAAGTAAGATCATAAAACTTATTTGTTTTAAAGCCGTATACATTTCAAAGTATTCGGCTTTTTTTTGGATTAATTATTAATAGTTTTTCGTTTTTACATGTAGCTCTCTTTTCTCGGCTTTAATTTATGTGGAGAAAATCGAAAGATAGCAACAGTTTGCAGCAGATAACTAGGTCTTTACCTTAAATACATAGCGCTTGATACTTATATTTCAGCTATTTGCTAATTTTACTTAACTAAACAAGACTAACCCAGTCTCAAAAACTCTTAAATCACCCAACCTACTATGAAACCGATCAATTTTAATGCAATTCTTATTGTATTCAGTCTACTTTTAACCAGTTTTTACAGTGTTTATGCTACTAATTCATATGTTGATTTAGGAGAAAAAGCAAATTCATCTGTTAACCAATCGTTATCTCAATTGACTGCCAATGATTCATTATCGGGTAATAAAAAGGATTCGAGAACAAACAAATCTGCAGCATCGACTGGCTCATTTGTAGCACCAGGTGATGGATTAGTAACCATTACTACCAAAGGTGGAGATGGCGGCGGTGGAAGTGCAGAGCCTGGCGGTGAGGGTGCTTTCATAACGGCGACTTATAGGATCAAAAATGGTGATATTATTCGGTATGTCGTAGGTCAAGGGTCTTTGGGTTCATCTAATAACTCAGCCGGAGGAGCAGGTAGTACAGGTTTATACATCAATAACGACTTAATGCTAGTCGCAGGTGGCGGAGGTGGAGGCGATAATTCTTCAGGAGCTCTAGGACTTGGTGCAACAGCGACACAGAGAGGTTCAAATGGTACAGGAAATAATGCTGGAAACAGCGGTTTGGCGCAATTTGGAGGGAGAGCAACCGCTAATAACTCCTCAGGTGCCGGAGGTGGTGGTGGATTAAATTCTGCCGGTGGTAGCTCAAATGGGCTTGGAGGAGCTTCAGCTGATATCAATCCTTCTAACGGACTAACAATAGCATTAGGTGGTGCAGGAAATTCAAGTAGCAATGGTGGTGATGGATTTACAGGTGGCGGCGGTGCTGGAAATAATTTCTCAGGCGGAGGCGGAGGCTATTCCGGAGGAGGAGCAGCAGGAATTATTGGCTCTGCAGGTGGCGGCGGATCTTTTCTAAACACATCTATATCAACTTTTGTAAAAGGAAATATTACTGCAGGTGCAGATGGTGGAGGCGGAGCTATTGGTGCTTCAGGATCTAATGGATTTGTAAATCTATTTTATGCGCAGGATCAAGATGGTGACGATGTTGCTGATGATTTTGATTTGGACAACGATAATGATGGTATTTTGGATACCGACGAAGGTTTTATTTTACTAGGCGGAGGATTTGATAACCTAGTTGGCTTAACGAATAATAGCAATAATATTGGTGTGAGTATAGCCCCTTGGGTTGCTAGTGATCCCACTAAAACAAATGTTATATCAGTAGATGGTCCCGGCGGAGCCGATTATATCGGCGGCCCAAATTCAGATGCTAAAGGCGGTTCAGGAGCATACTATGATGTAGCAGCGGATGACGGAAGTATCTATCGTACATTTACTTTAAATGTGCAATCTGAAGTTACCTATGGTGCTTTCTTCTCCACTAGAGATGGCGAGCAAAATATTACCGGCGGAGCCATGAATATTCGCTCAGGAAATGGTCTGTCAGGATCTATCGTTTCTAGTATACCTTCTATGTTAGTTGTCTCAGATGATAGTTGGAATTATTTTTCTAAAACTGTTACCTTAAATCCTGGCACCTATACCTTCGAGTTATTTATTATTGACCTTTATAATGTTGATGAACCTTCGTTGGTTATTGTATCAGACTCCGACAAAGATGGAGTTGTAAATCGATTTGATTTAGATTCGGATAACGATGGTATTACTGACATTCTTGAAGCCGGAGGAACAGATGCCGACGGAAATGGCCAGGTTGATACCTTTACGGACATAGATGGTGATGGTTTGGCTAACCTATTTGATTTGGATAATGGAGGTATTTCACTTACAGTTATAGATACTGATGGAGATGGATTACCAAATTACAAGGATCAAGATGCAGATAATGATGGACTACCTGATATAATTGAAGGACAAACTACTGCTACCACTCGCCAACCTTTGGGTATTGATAGTGACAATGATGGGCTAGATAATCGATTTGACCTAGATAATTCTGGGTCAGCAGTAGTGCTTTCTAACCAAAATGGACAAGGTGATCCTGATTATCTTGATTTTGATTCTGATGGTGATGGGCAGCCGGACTGGATAGAAGGTTTTGATGATGATGTATCAGGAGCTTCTAACAACGGAGACGCTCTAAATGATTTTCTTAACCGCGCAGCTGAACACACAATTGCTAGAGGAAGTACTGCTTTTTACAATAATAACTTAGACAGTGATAACGATGGTCTTCCTAACTGGTTAGAAGATCAGGATAATGATGGTATCCCAAATCTGTTAGATGCGCAAAGTGCCTTCTTTTTCGATACCGATAATGATGGTTTAATTGACCTGTTTGATTCAGACAATTTTGGAGTACCTTCAAATCTGCCTGATAAAGACAATGATTCTGAACCAGATTTCCGAGATACTGATAATGCCACCACACTGCCAATTACGCTACTTAGCTTTGAAGTTAGAAGCCTCTTAAAGTCAGTTAAATTGGAATGGATCACTACATCTGAAATAAATAATGATTTTTTTACTATTGAACGTTCTTTAGATGGTAGTAGTTTTGAGACAATAGAGGTCATAAAAGGAGCAGGTAATAGCTCCAAAGTTTTAAATTATGTAACGTATGACCATGATCCCAAACAAGGTGTAATTTACTACCGCTTAAAACAAACCGATTTTAATGGCCATTACAGTTACTCAGAATTAGAGGCAGTTAGATTTTACAATTCAAGGGAATTTGTCCAACAGTCAACAGTTTATCCAAATCCAACAAATGGAAGGCAGTTGTTTTTTGAAATAAATGCTGCGGAAAGTGGTATTCTGAAACTTGAGATAAGAGCTATTAATGGTCAACAAATAAATATACAACAACTACATCTCGGTAGTGCAAAAACTAACTATGAATTAGAGCTAATACAAAGCTTAAGCTTGGCTAAAGGAACTTATATTTTGAGGTGTATCTTAAATAATAAATTGATAGATAGTTACCATTTCGTGGTAAACTAGGAGTTAGCTTCGACTTTAATTTATATTTTTTCTTCCTCTACTTAGTATCAACGTCAATTAAGTCTATCAACATAAATATGTTGCAGCTTTAAATTATGACATCACCTAACTTTCTTAAAATACTATTTCTTATGTAGAAAGTATTCATAATTACGTAAAACTCCGAAAAGAATAATTTGGAGCAGTTCTTCTATTTACATTTGTTTGTTCGAAATTAAAATAGCTAAACTCTACCTAAAATGAAATCATTTAAAACTAGTTTTTCTCTTTTCACCATCATCTTTTTTTCAATAAGCCACAGTTTCTTGTTAAATGCAAGCACTAGCATTTCATCAGATACTATAAGTTTTAAAGGAGGTAAAGTTAATACTGATAAAGCTGCAACAACAGGAGTCTATAATGTAGTTTCAAATGGAAATATACAGATCACTATCAAAGGTGGCGATGGTGGAGGAGGTAGTGGTGAGCCTGGAGGAGAAGGAGCTACTATTACTGCAATTTATAGTGTTTCTTCTGGAGATATTATTCGCTATGTTGTTGGGTCAGGATCTGAAGGAACAGATGATGGATCTGCAGGTGGCGCCGGGAGTACGGGTTTATTCATAAACAATGATTTAATAATGGTTGCCGGTGGTGGAGCCGGTGGAGATAATTCTAATAATGCTATTGGTTTAGGCGGTGCTTCTTCTACGAATGGTTTGGATGGCACTGGAAGCGATTCTGGTGATGGAGGATCTAACGGAGACGGAGGAGAAGAGACAGACAGAAATGATGGCGCCGGAGGTGGTGGCGGAATTAACAGTGATGGAGGTGATTCTGACGGTGATGGTGGAGAAGAAGCTGACATGAACCCAAGTAATGGTCTTTCTATTGCTTCAGGTGGAGATAGAGGTCATAGTGACGCTACTTCAGGTGGAGATGGGTTTACCGGTGGAGGTGGAGCAGGTGAATTCTATGCAGGTGGTGGCGGTGGTTACTCCGGAGGTGGCGGAGCTGGACGAAATGGAAGCGCCGGTGGAGGTGGTTCTTACCTTAACACATCTATTTCATCTTATGTAAGTGGTACTATAACAGCAGGAACTAATGGAGGCGGTGGTGCTGAAGATAGTGATGGTGATGATGGTTATGTAATAATTACAGATCTTACTGACTCTGACGGTGATGGTGTAGCTGATTTTGATGATATTGATGATGACAACGATGGATTAACCGATGACCAAGAATTTATCATCAACTACAATTCAACCAAAGAGTCAGAGTCAGGTGTAAGTAGCGATAATGAAATTTTTGGTGCTCCTGACAATAAATTTGCAAAGTTTCATTCTAATGGGGATTATATGGTATTGGATTTTGGCCAAGTATACCCACAAGGAACCAAGTATTCGGTAACTTGGAAGAAGAAAAGTGGTGCATCTGGCACGGCAATACCTATTATTGCAGAGTCAGTTAACAATAATAGTTTCTTTTTAAATCCTTCTAACATTTCAGCCAATAATTATGGAGTAAAAACCGATGTTGTTATTTCAAATACAGATTTTAGATATATCTATTTCACAAAGCAAAGTAATCCAAGTATAACTGATTATGAAATTGATGCTGTAGGTATTCTCGGAGATTCAGATTTTGATGGAGATGGATTAGTTAATTCATTAGACATTGACTCGGACAATGACGGAGTTTTAGATAATATTGAAGGACAATCTAACGCTGCTTATATAGCACCATCTGGTCTTGACACAGATAACGATGGGTTGGATGATAGTTATGATTCGGATAATGGTGGTACACCTATCACATTATGTAATCAAGATGGAGCCGATAATCCTGATTATATTGATTTAGATTCGGATAATGACGGTCAGTACGATTGGATTGAGGCTGTAGATGATGATCTAAATGGAGATGCGTTAAATGATTTAATTGCAAGATCTCTCGATTTTATTACTAATGGAGGAAATTCTTCATTCTATGATAACTCGTTAGATACTGATGCTGATGGTATTCCAAATTGGATAGAAGAAACCGTAGGAGGTGGAAAGGTAAATGGAAAATCAAATGTGACTCTAAATCAGCAAAAGTCAGGAGCATTTATTCCAAGTTTTCTTGACCTAAACACTACTTTCTTTCACGACTCCAACAAAAATGGTTTAATTGACTTGTTTGATTCAGACTCATTTGGCTCTCAGCCATCATTACCTGATAATGATTTTGATGGAATACCAAATTATCGTGATCCAAGCACACTTACTTCACTACCTATAACGCTTCTTAGTTTCGATGCAATGAAACAATTGAACTCAGTTAAGTTAGAGTGGGTAACGACTTCAGAGATTAACAATGACTTCTTTACTATAGAAAGGTCTACTGATGGAAGAAATTTTGAAAAAGTAGACATCATTAAAGGTGCAGGAAATAGCTCAGAACTTAAAGCTTATTCGCTTTATGATCATCAACCTGCAGAGGGTGTTAATTATTATCGATTAAAGCAAACAGACTTTAATGGCGATTTTACTTTTTCTGAGATGGTAGCAGTTACTATTAGCAAATCAACTGCAATAGTACAAGCATCTACTGTATATCCTAACCCAACTAATGGTAATCAATTGTTTTTAGAACTGTACACGAAAGAAAGCGGTCAGTTGGATTTGCTTATAAGTTCTATGAGTGGAAGAGTAGTAATTCAACGTACAGTTATCCTTGATGGATTACCTACAAATTATGAAGTTGAGCTTTTAAGAGGACTATCTCTTTCACCAGGTACTTACATCATTACTTATTCCTTAGATGATGAAGTAGTCGGTAATAAGCAATTTATAGTTAAATAAATTAAATAAATAGTTAGTATGAAAAGCTGAGCAATTGTCAATTGCTCAGCTTTTCTACTTTTTATTTTGATTTCGTCAAGGTATTAATGAATTAACAGTCTATTAATACTCATTTGTAGTAAAGTAAAAACAGACTCACATTACTTGTAGGTTGTGATTAAGTCATTTTCTAATAGTAATTAATTCAGTACTTTATAATTGTATTATTAATTGGCAATTAAAGGAATTATTATGCAAAATTTAAAGCAATGTATAAAAGCAGTAGTGATTACTGTTTTATTAAACTTTACGTTGAATTGTTATTCCGAGAGTACATT
Organism: uncultured Acidiluteibacter sp.; assembly: GCA_965660325.1. Taxonomy (GTDB): domain Bacteria; phylum Bacteroidota; class Bacteroidia; order Flavobacteriales_E; family Vicingaceae; genus Acidiluteibacter. The sequence goes on along the minus strand of CBFHZL010000058.1, from coordinate 5,849 downwards.
TTCTGAATCTTTAATAAGCTTACCTGTATTAGTTGACGAACAATTGGTCTTGAATTTATATACACAAGAAGATGGACTGTTACAATTACAGATCAAATTACCTAAAGGGAACTTACTGTCTTCTCAGTTGGTCAGTATTAAAGAGTTTACATCTAATTATTTGGTAGAGACCCTCAACGAAATAAAGCTGAATTCCGGAACGTATGAGATAACATATAGCTTGAATGATAGGGTTATTGGTAGTAAAAAGATAGCAATTGATTAGTTGTAGTTTTAATTATAGAAAAAGGCCTTTAATCCATCGGATTAAAGGCCTTTTTTATTTAATGGATAAAATTTTACTGTTTAACTATCTTAAAACGCTCTATTGATCCACTTCTATTTTCTAACATTAAAATATATACTCCTGCAGGCAGATTCGATAGATCATATTGAGTCATTGAATCGCTTTTCTTTTGTGAAAATGAGACCGCTTTTCCATTTAACCCATATATACTTGAAGTAAAATTTAAACCCGCTGAATGATGGAGCTGTAAAAAATCTCTTGTTGGATTGTTGGCCAAATAAAATTTTGATTTAATGGCACTTTCCTCAATTCCTACACCCGTAACAGTAATACAACTACTCGTGTCAATACACCCATTTTTTGTAATTTGAACCGCAAAAGAACCACTATAAGTGGGGTCGTAGAAACGGTTGGTGTCATTCACTAAAGTGGTGAAGCCATTTCCGCAATCTAACCATTGATAACTTGCTCCCGTTTCAGTTGCGGTTAGTCTGTTATTTCCTGTTTGTCCAACAACTGTACTTATGATGGTCACTGTTAAGTTAATTGCAATAATGCTATCGCAATTTTGAGCATTTGGAATAGTATCTAGATATGAGCCGGATTGTGTAAGCGTTCTTTTTCCACTTGGTACTGTATAAGCTGAACAGGTATCTATTGTTAAAGTAAAAAATGTCGGGTTATTCACTAAACTCAGGTTGATTGATAAAATGCTATCGCACCCTAAAGAGTTTGGAATGGTATCCGAATAGGTACCTGAAGCGGTGTAGGTATACTTGCCACTAGGAGATAGAAAAGAAGTACAATCTGTTACAGTCAGCGTATCGAAAGTGTTTCCACCCGTTACAGGTGCGCCCAATACCCAATTGGAATTACTACCTGTTAATGCAAAACCTGTTAATGTGGCTAGATTCATAGATATCTTATTCTCTGTGCTGGTTATATTACTATTGTTTCCACCAGCTATTCCATCATCTAAAGGGAAATAGGCTTTTAAATTTCCAGGGTAATTACAAATGGTATTATTGATATTGGCTCTAATCTGTGTTGTATCCAATGCTACATCCCAAATTCTTACTTCATCAATGACTCCCTCAAATGGAATAGAGGATCCTGCTACGCGTTCGCCAATAGAAAGGTTTGCCCCATTAGCTGGCGTATTCACCGTTGTTAAGTTGCCACTGCCGACCTCTATGCCATCAACAAATAAAAAGCCAGTACCATTGTCGAGCACAAATGCAACGTGCGTCCATTGTCCCGGTGTGATAATACCTGAATTGCTAGAAGCTATATTTGCATTCGTCCCACCAGATACGAATCTAAGACCTCTGTTACCGTCAACCAAAAAAGTATTTCTTGAGCCTACTTGATTAATTCCATAATCCACTATGCATAAGTTAGAAGAGGGAGCAGCAGTACTTACTTTGATCCATGCCTCAAATGTTCTATTGGTGTCACCGAGGACTCCTGAATAATTTGTTTGCACTACATCATTACCTCCATCAAAGTCAAGACCATTCTGTGCTGCTAGATTAGTACTTGCCAGAAATAGCATAATAATTATTTTGTAAAATTGTTTCATACGTGTTTATTTAAAGTATTCACTAAAAATAGTAAAATTTAGTCACTAAAAATGATGTGATTCTTCACTATACTTAACCAATAACTCTCTTTGTTAAAAATGATTAGAGAGAAAATAATAGGTACTATTCTTTAATTAAATGGAAAGTAATTAAGCTAATTGAATTGTTTCATCAACAGAAAGGCGACTATAAAGATGGAATGAAATCAATCCTTAAACGGCAATTTGGATAGATCTACATTTCCACCAGTTAAAATAAGCCCAAGATTTTTACCCTTAAAATAGTCTGGATTATTCATTAACACAGCAAGAGGAACAGCACAAGAAGGTTCAATAACAATCTTTAATCGCTCATAGATTAATTTCATCGAGGCAATGATCTCTTTATCTGAAACGGTAAAAATTTCAGTTATATGATTCATTACAATAGGGTAATTCAGCTTTCCGACCGAAGTTTTTAATCCATCAGCAATTGTGTTCGGATTAGTTTGTAGTATATGTTTACCCATTTTCCATGATTGATATGCATCGTCTGCTCCTCTTGGTTCACAGCCAATTACTTTTGTTGATGGTGAATACGACTGTGTGCTCAAAATACTGCCTGCCATTAATCCACCTCCACCAATGGGTACTAAAAGGTAATCCAGGTTATCAACTTGTTCATAAAGCTCTTTTGCGCATGAAGCCTGTCCGATGATTACGTCCCAATTATCATAAGGGTGTATGAATTCATACCCGTCTTTTTCTACAATTTCATTTACGCCATGCTCTCTTGCATCCAATGTAGGTTCACACAGAATTACTTCAGCACCATAGCTTTTTACCGCCGCAATCTTCACTTTTGGTGCATTAGACGGCATTACAATCTTAGCATGAAAACCTACATTTTTTGCAGCTAACGCCACAGCTTGTGCATGGTTGCCACTTGAATGTGTTGTTATCCCTTTGATGGTCGTATTGTCTTTCAATTGAACAATAGCGTTTGCAGCTCCCCTCATTTTAAATGCACCTACTTTTTGAAAGTTTTCGCATTTAAAAAATAGCTTTGCTCCTGAAAGTTCATTTAAACTATTCGAAGTAAGCACAGGAGTCTTATGAATAAATGGCTTTATTCGTTGGTATGCTGCTTCTATTTGTTCTTTGGTTGACATGGTTTCTAAGTTTTATGCTATGGGTTGCAATTATCGCAATACATGGGGTTTTCGGTATTTTTTTTCTCAGGATAGGTGATTACTTCTTTAAATTGACAGCTTTTACAAGCGTATACCTGCTTAAGCAAGGATCGAGTTGGAAAACCGCAAGCAGAGCAAGGAAGGCCTGCTTCTGTCCTCAATATGTCAAATCCAGGCAAGTCGCACTTTGGGCAGTGGGAATTGACTTTTTTAGCTAGCTTATCTGCAGCTGCCCGAATCACCTCCATTCTTTTTGGATTGTGCATCGCTCTCATGTCTGTCTCTACCCAAACTTTACCGAACTTGTCATGTATTGCGTGAAATTCTTCTTGTAATTGCTCAAAAGTGGCGATTCCTTTTACAAGATATTTTTTATCTTTTCTGTCTTTGCGCAAGATAAGTCCGTGCAATGGAAAACTAGCAGTAGTTGCAAACTCCTCTAATTCTTCTAGACTAGAGACTTCAGCACTGCTATAATTCGTAGCTGTACTAATTTCTCTAGCAACAATCTCTAATTTATTTTTAAGGTCAATAAATATCAAAAACTCCTCATCAGTAGGGATAAAAAATAGGGTAGGGTGTGGACCAAAAGAGCCTTCGCTTGCAACACCCAAATCACATCCACTTGCTTTCATTGCCATTAGGCATTTTTTTCTTGCTGTAGCGATTGGATCTAAACTACGCTCAACTTCACCACTAAAAGTTCCTAAAATGTCGGTATCAAATTGGTTATTGGTAAAGCATCTTACACCAAGCTGCTCCTCAAGGATAGGTGCAATTACTTTTTCCTTATGGTGTTTGGTTGCGATAAGAAGTTTTCTACCTGTAAACATAGACGTATAGGGTACTACTTAATACAATTTTAATAAAAAAAGTAGTGAAAGAATCACTTTATTAAAGCTTACTTAAATTAAATTCTCCCAAATTTTCCAAGCTTCTTCAGCTTGAATTTTCAGCATCTGTTCACCATTTATGGCGATTGCTCCTGCAGCTTTTGCATGTTTCAGAAATGTAGTTTCTGAGGGATTATATACCAAATCATACAAAAAATGCTGAGCGGTCAAGTATTCGTAAGGAAGCTCAGGTTGCTCCGGTGTATTCGGAAATGTACCAACAGGTGTAGTGTTGACAATCAGCAAGTGATGCTTCATCACAAATTGATTGACATCTGCATAGGAAATTTGATTTTCACCCACAGGATTTCTACTGACGTAAGTAATCTTAATTCCCAAGTTTGCGAGTACATAAGCCACTGCTTTTGAAGCGCCACCTGTTCCTAAAATCAATGCTCTAGTATGGATGTTTTCTAAAAATGGCTTGATGCTATTTCTAAACCCAATTGCATCTGTATTATATCCTTTTAAGCCGCTTTGCGTGAATTGTATAGTGTTCACTGCTCCAATAGCTCTAGCTGCCTCATCCAATTCAGAAAGGTAAGGCAAAATGGCCTCCTTGTAGGGTATGGTTACATTTAATCCTGAAAATGAATGATTGGCAATCAATTCCAAAAAATCACTAATTTGATTTAATTCGAATAAGTCATAATGAGCATTCGTTATGTTTTCTTTGTCAAACTTTCTAGAAAAGTAGTTTTTTGAAAAAGAGTGGGAGAGCGTCTTACCGATTAAACCAAACTGCTTCATGGTTTATGCTTTAGTAAATCGTTTGCCAATGCCTTCTAAGATAAATATCAGTGCAAACCCAACGATGGCTAGAACGATGGCTGCTATCAACTGGCTGTCGCCTTCAAAGTTTTGAGGCAATAAATTGATCTGCTCCAACGGCTTTTGTTCCCCATGACGATCAGTCATAAAGCTAAGGGTTTCTTTCCACGGCCATATTTTATTCAATGACCCAATCATAAACCCGGTTAAAATAGCCATAGTCAGGTTATGGTAATGTCTCAATAACCACGAAAGTAGGTGAGAGAAACTCAATAACCCCATAACACAGCCTGTACCAAAAAGTGCAATCACGTCTATCTTAAATTGGCTTAATGAATCGATTACATAGGCGTACTTTCCTAATAGTACTAAAATAAAAGACCCTGATATTCCGGGTAATATCATAGCACAGATAGCAATAGCTCCACTAATTAAAACTGACCACCATGTGTTTGGTGTGGCTGCCGGAACTACTGACGTAATCCAATAAATTAAAGCCGTGCCACCAATTAAACCCAAAATAGTGCTTAGGTTCCATTTTGTGATGGTTTTACCAACAAATATGGCAGAAGCTACAATCAATCCAAAAAAGAAGGACCAAATAAGAATAGGATGGTCAGCAAGTAAGTACTTAATGACTTTTACCATGCTAATTAAACTAATTCCAATCCCCAAAACTAGCGCAACTAGAAAGTTACCGTTGATGTGCTTCCAAAAACCAGATATGCCATCATTCTTAAATGCTTTTAAAGCAGATAAATTAAATGATTTTAAGGTATCTACAAATTCTTCGTAAATACCCGTAATAAGTGCAATTGTTCCGCCGGATACGCCTGGAACGATGTCCGCAGCGCCCATTCCCATGCCTTTAATTGCAATAAGGGCGTAATCGTTTAGACTTCTTTTCATCTTTATGCGGGGAGTTCTTGAAACGCTAATATACCACCTTCTAAAGACCACAAATTATCCATTTGAAACTTACGTTTCAATGTCATTATGATAGCCTGAGATCGTTTACCACTTTGACAACAAACCACCACTTTTTTAGATTTATCCAATTGATCTACAGAAGAAATTACATGATCAAGAGGTATATTTGTACCTCCTATGTTAAAATCTTCAAATTCATATGGCTCTCTAACATC
>CBFHZL010000057.1:0-16691 GCA_965660325.1 uncultured Acidiluteibacter sp. | reverse complement strand
GTAATTTGTCGCTGACCATGAAGTATTTATTCTCAACATTTATCCTATTCATTAGTATCTCTTCAATCGTTGCTCAAGGGCTGATTGTAGACTCAGGTGTAGTATTGAAAAAAGGGGTTTACAGAAACTTTGAGGAGTTTAAGTATAATAGTCCATCGTTGGATTACACAGCGCCACTGGAAACCCGCTTTGACAGATATGGAGGGTTGAGGTCGAAGAATAAAATTACCTATTATGGAATTGGAAAAGAATTAGAAGGAGGAATTAAGACAAAAAACGTATTCGGTTTTTCAGATGGTGAAAAAGCCTACATAAATATTCCCGGTTTATCGCTTTCGTCAAAAGATTTTATTGAATTAGAACTTTTTGGTAAGTACTGTTATTATCGATTTATAAATAAAAACTCAACTTATATGACTCACTATGGGGCTATAGGAGGAGCAGTTGGAGGCGCAAGTGTTGTATTAGTAGGTGGAGGAGTTAATTTTGGAGAAGTACTTATCGACATCAATGATGGTGCCTATTATACAGCGAATGTAAAAACATTTAAATCCCTATTTCCTAATGAAGATATACGACAAGACCTAAAATTATCTAAAAACAGAAACTTTAGGTTTAGGCCATTATTGCAGGAGTATACTCAGCGCAATGATTTCGAGATTAATCGAATTGAGTTTCTTGAAGAAGATTCTCTAGAGGTATTGCTAGTTCGACTGCCTAAAGATTCAACTGTTGAAAGTTATATCCAGAGAGTTGCCGAGTTTGACCATGATTCACGTTTTAAGGAGATAAAGCTAATTAGAAAGTATTATAAAAACGGTCATCCCAAAATGATTGGGGTATGGGCAAGTCATAAAATGGGAAATAATAGAGATTATTTATATGATGTAGGTACTTGGCATCATTACCATAAGAATGGACAATTGGCCGAAATAATCAATTACAATTTAATGGGCAAAAAGCATGGCGCTTATATAAAATACAACGATGAAGGGAATGTTCTTGAAGAGTTGGAGTACGAGAATGGTGAATTAGTAAATAAATAATAAAAAATAGCGATTAACCGCTTGTGTAATAATTAATCTAAAAGAGAGACAAAATGAGTTATTTCGAAAATAAAAACGACGGTTCAAACTCGAGAAGTATGAAATCACACGAAATCGAATACGAAATACATGGAGACGATATGCAGGTAGTATCGATTCTTTTAGATCCACAAGAAACAGTAATTGCAGAAGCCGGAGCTATGAACTGGATGGATAGAGCAATACAATTTGAAGCAAAAATGGGCGATGGCTCTAATCCGAACCAAGGTTTATTTGGAAAGTTGGCCAGTGTAGGGAAGCGATTGATTACAGGAGAGTCACTTTTTCTAACTCATTTTACAAATACCGGTTTAGGTAAAAAAGAAGTCAGTTTCGCTGCTCCATATCCGGGTAAAATTTTACCGTTAGATTTAAAAGAAATCGGTGGTGAGATATTGTGTCAGAAAGATTCATTTTTATGTGCGGCTAAAGGAACGGAAGTATCTATTGCATTTACCAAACGCTTTGGTGCAGGCTTTTTTGGCGGTGAAGGATTCATTCTTCAAAAGTTACGAGGCGATGGTTTGGCATTCCTTCACGCCGGTGGTACAATTGTAAAAAAGACCTTGAATAACGAGTCGTTGCTGATAGATACCGGTTGCATTGTTGGTTTTTCGCCAAGTTTGGATTATTCCATTGAGCGAGCAGGGAATTTAAAGTCGATGTTTTTTGGTGGAGAAGGATTATTTTTAGCCACGGTGCAAGGAACAGGAACCGTTTATTTGCAGAGTTTACCATTTTCTAGATTAGCCGACAGAATTATACAGCACGCTCCAAGAGCAGGTGGTTCTTCAAAAGGCGAAGGTTCTATTTTAGGCGGTATTGGTAGAATGATTGATGGAGATAGGTAGGATAATAATTCTTATTTTTGATTAAAATCAATATGAATGAACTACGATTTAGAAAAGTTTGAATTAATCCGTTGGTTAATGAATGTTGAAGACGAAGAAACAATCGGATATTTAAAAGCTGTTAAGCAATCTGTAGAATCAAAAGAAGATTGGTGGGGCGCCCTTCCTAACGAAGCAAAAGCTGGGATTGAAAGAGGATTAACCGATGTAGCAAACAGACGTGTTATACCTCATGAAGAGGTGAAAAAAAAATATGGCTTCTGAATATAAGCTTTTTTGGACGGAGGAAGCGATTATTAATCTTGAGGATATAATTGATTATCTCCACTATAAATGGACGATTAGAGAAGTTAACCGATTTAAAAAGAAACTTGATCACTTGTTACATTTAATTCATTTAAATCCTAATTCATTTCCTTCATCTATTGAAATTTCAAGCGCGCGAAAATCTGTTTTAACGAAACAAATCAGTGTATTTTATAAAATTGAAAATCAACATATTTTTATTTTACATATATTCGACACACGTCAAAATTCCGAAAAACTAAAATGAAAAACATACTCCGAAATACATTAGCCGTTTTGCTAGGATTGTTTGTTGGTGGAACAGTAAATATGGGTATGATAACCATTAGTGGTTCTGTAATCCCACCACCGGAAGGTGCCGATACCTCTACCATGGAAGGCCTAAAAGCTGCTATGGAGTTATTTGAAATAAAGCACTTCATTTTTCCATTTTTGGCGCATGCATTAGGTACGCTGGTTGGCGCATTTTTAGCTTCTGTTATTGCAGTAAGTCATCAACTGAAATTAGCGATGGTAATCGGTATTTTCTTTTTAATTGGTGGGATTACTATGGTTCTAAGTGTTCCATCACCAATTTGGTTTACCATAGTAGATTTAGGATTGGCTTACCTTCCCATGGCCTGGGTGGGTTGGAGGATTGCAGGGAGAAGATAAAAAAAACCGCATCACCAAACTAGAAAGTCTTATTTACTGTAGTTTTAAGATGGCGTGAGGTGATGCGGTGGAGGTTTTAAAATCGAATATCCGTGTTTGGAAGCGCCTCCTTTATTCTGTTTTGTTCAGAATCGCTTATATCATTTCCTGATAGAATCAGCGTTTTGAGGTTGGTCAGTTTTTCTAATGAACGAGGCAACTGTGTAAAATTATTTTGACCTAAGTTCAATAACTCCAATCGATCCAATTCACAAATTTCATCAGGTAGAGTAGTGAAAGAGTTGCTTGCTAAAGAGAGCATCTTCAAACGGCTCATTTTTCGGATATCCTTACCCATATGACTAATATTATTGTAATCTAAAACAAGCGTTTCTAAACGATTTGCTTTATATGCACCCTCTGGGAATTTAGTCAGTTTGTTATTGGCTGCTGTCAAAAATGTTAGATTTCGCATTCGTTTTATCCCTACCGGCAAATCTTTTAGCTGATTATTATCTAGCTCCAGTGTTCTTAATTGCTTCAGTTTTCGTGTAGATTCAGGAATAGAAGCTAACTTATTTTCTACTAAGTGAATAATACGAACCCTTTTTAACTTTCCTATTTCAATGGGCAGGCTTTGTAATTGATTTTTAGACGCATTTAATACTTCCAATTTTCTGAGTTGCCCGATTTCTTTTGGTAGCTCGTTGATTTTATTTTGTCTGAGAATTAATTCTGTTAATTCCACGCATTCAAAAATAGTAGCTGGAACAGTTGTTAATTGATTCTTCATCAAATTTAAAAACTGCAATTCTTGAAATTGATTGATGCCACTTGGTACTTCAGTAAGCTCTTTATTTCTTAGGTTTAGGATTTTTACATCAGATGCATTCGCAGCGTCTTCTACAGAGAAGTAGATTGTTGTTCCAGGTTGGTCTCTAATGTAATGTGGTTCCTCTTTCATTTGTGCAGAAAGAGAAATAGCGATTACTGTAAGGGCGATCAATGAATAAAGTGATTTCATAATTTCGAGTTTTTATTTACCACAAAAGCAAGGTGAGTTTCCCCACCTTGCTCAGTTTCCTATTTTTAAAGGATGTTTTTATTAGTTTTTGATATACAATTTAGTGCCTACTTTATTTTGGCTTCTAACTCGTATCACATAAGTACCTTTTTTCTCAGAAGAAAGGTCAATTTCATATGATCCTGTTTGGTTAGTAGCTACACTAATTTGTTTTCCTACTAAATCTAAAACCTCAACATCGTATGCATCATTGTTACCAATTAATGAAACTGTAGTTCTTCCATTTGATGGGTTAGGAGCTATAGTCATTGCATGTGCCAAATCGAAGTTTTGAATGCCTGTAGTTCCAATATTAATTGATTGTACTACTGAATCTCCAATACAACCTGAAGCATTTGTTTCAGTTACAGAAAGTGTTCCTGTACCAATAGTTGATCCCCAATTTACAGTTATACTGTTAGTGCCTGTACCTGAAGCAATCGTACCGTTTGTTACGTTCCAAGAATAACTAGAACCATTGGTGTTGGTAACTGTATATGTTTCAGTTGCATTAACAACCGTGTTCAATACCCCTGTGATTGCACTCGTATTTACTGCTGCAGTTAACGAGCTGTCCATTGCAGGCATCACTGTGTTGTAATATTTGTTAGGACTTTGGTTGTATTCAAATACAGATACATGATACATTGTATTTTGCTTTAATCCTTTAATAGTAACTGAAGAATCAGCACCATCGTAGATGACAAAGTTGTTAGCTCCTAAAAGTGAACCATTACCTAATGTATTATTAGCAGTATACGTAAATCCATCAACCGGAGTAGCATCTACCATTGCAGCTTCTTTTGCTACAACTAATCGACCATTTCCATTTCCGGTGTTGAAGGCTAAGTCTATAGTGTCACAAGAGGCAGTTGGGAAAGTAAAGTTGCTTGCAGCCATAGTAGGAGCATAGCTACCTAATAGTTCTTTACGAGCAATTACTAACGTTGTGCTTTGTCCCATAGTAGCTCCAAAACCGGCTGCATCATTTTGAGTGGTGCTGCTATTACTACCTCTTGGATGCTGAACAGATACAAACATAAACTTGTAATCAGGTGTAAACGTCATGCCGCATGGCTCTGAACCTGAAGGTAGTTTAGCGAATAAATCAACTTTTGGAGAAGTTTGTGTGTGATTTGGCGTAACCATCCAAATATGGTTTCTGCTTCCATCTTGTAATACATAAAGGTTACCTAAATCGTCAAAACAAAGGTTGTCGTTTCCTGAACCCCAACTTTCAGCAGTTATGCCATTTCCATGATTAATTAAGTAACTAGTTGGTCCACCTACAAACGTTTCAAAAGCTGAAATTGTAGAATCGTTATCATCGCTAAAACGATAAACTCTGTTATAGCCTTTAGATGTAAAGTAAACTTTACCGTCTACGGTTCCTATTTCAGCGTCCTCAATCCCATTAAATGTGGTTGCACCTAAAGAAAGCGCTAATGTTTTAGTTGCATTTCTGTCTGCTGCTGTTGTATTCGGTATTTCAATCCATCGACCAACTGAGCTGTTTGGTTCTCCTGAAGTTAATCCTCCTGTTAATTGCAGCGCATATAGCTTACCTGAAGATAAATCAGCAGGAGTATTTGCTACAAACTTATATAAGCATCCTGAACCGGAGTCCTCACCCTCGTAAGCAGTAATACTATCATTTGCAACGGCCACATTTTCGTGACTAATTCGTCCCATGGCCCATAGTTTTTCTTGCTTCCCGGGAGTACCGTATTCCTTCACTTTTCTCGTTACAGGATCAATTTCTACTTGCCAACCTACATCTTGGTATCCGTCATTGTTTGCATCGCCTGAATTTAAAGATTCTTCCGATGTAATGATGGTTCCCCAAGGTGTGATTCCACCAGAACAGTTTCTAGTAGTGGTGACTAAATCATTGTTGTAAAAATCAACTGCTTGAGAAGAGTCTACTGTCCAAAGGCGAGTGGTATCATTATAACGAATATCTAAAATTGATACCCCACCTGGAGTGTTTTCATGATTTACAGCCAAGAATCCATCTATGCTGCTTCCTCCGCGTGATACATATCCGGTAAAGTCATTATTGCCAGGAGCTGTTGTTCTTACTTGTTGGTTGGTGTAAGCATCTCCTTGCTCTAATAGTACTTGGAATGCATGCGTTTCAGGAATCCAAAAGTCAGGACCCTGTGAACTTGGTAGTAAAGAAGTATAGCAAGAAATGTGTGGGTCATTCGGTCCCGTACATGCTCTTCTTGCGTTCGGTTTCTCTAGTATTTCAAAGTCGAATGTTAAATCAGAACTACTAGAATCTCTCTGGTGTAATTCTACCGCGATGATGTTAACTCCTTGTGTGAATATATTTTTATTTACGGTAGTAGAAAAGAATCGACCTTCATCAGAACCACTTACAATTGAAGAGGACTCTGTTAAGTAGTTAATTGCACCTGCTGGCATATTTGAACGAACGACTTCTACACCGTTAACATAGACAACTGCACCATCATCTCTTCTCAAATTAAGGATTAATGAATCACCCAAAGAAGTTAAGTTGTTAATATTAACTCTTTTTCTAAAGTAAGTTGTAATGTACTTATCATTTGCATCAGGACCAAAAGATACTACTGTATTGGTATTTGCATTGTTATACCCTAACGCAGATGGGCCATAGCTCCAAGTCGTATCATTGTAGTTTAATGTCTTCCATGCAGTAGCTGTTAAGTCTGTACCATTATCTAGATAATTCCACTCATCACCGCTTAGTATTGGGAAATTAGAAGTGCTCATTGGAGGCAACTTACCCGTTACTTCCATATCAAAACTTAAGTCAGAACTTGTCGCGTCTGCTTGGTGTAATTCTACTGCTATGGTATTTAATCCTGGCAATAGGTTATTGTCTACAGTAAATCGGTAATAAGTCGTTTCGTCTGCCCCACCTACAGTAGAAGAAGCAGTAGAATCAAATCCAATTAATCCTGAAGGCATGTTAGATCTGAATGCTTCTGCACCATTGATGTAAACAACTACACCATCATCTCTTAAAACATCAAATATCAAAGAGTCGTACTGCATTGCATTTGAACCACTAAAGGTGTGTCTAAAGTAGGTAGTGATGTGTTTATCATTCGGGTTGGTTCCGAAGTCAACTGTAGTCGTATTTGGGTTAGAATAACCTAAAATTGCATCTCCAAAAGCCCAAGAGGAGTCATTGTAGTTGTTAGCCGTCCAAGCTGTTCCTAAGTCCATACCTTCATCATTGTACTTCCATGAAGATGCTTTTGCTATTGGGAAATTACCATTTTGGTAGGTGGTTGGCTCTAGATATTCAACAATAAGCTGAGGTGCAGATGATCCGTTAAGCGACTCAGCTGTCCTTTTTCCAGTATTTCCCGAATAACCCGGTATAGCAAGAATTGCAGGCTGCACCATTCCAAATGCAATGGCATTTCCTGAAATCCAACTAGATTGATTTACACGATCTTGAACTAAAGAAACCACGCTAGGGGATCTTTGATCAGCACCGCTAACACCAACCGTTCCCCATGGGGCTAGGTTGTTCCAATAAACTGTATCTGCTGAACTGTAAGTTCTTCCTGCGATATTATTTACAGCGTTTGTGTAAGTTGAAGGATTAGTCGAATTTTCAACTAATATGGCTACATCTACCGAACCTGAAGTAGTTGATTCATCAACTTGAAACTGTAAGTAAGCATCTAAAATGGTAGCTCCTTGTGGAATATTCACACCTGCAAAACGCAAACCAATGGCTTGATCATCATTTTCAGTTGTAATTTCTAGATCAGAACTGGTAAGGTCCATTCCTCCCGAAATTAGACTTTGCTCTGCATCATCAGATCCTGAAAGGATAGAAAAAGTAGTTTGTGTAGGAAGTGAGTAGTGAACAATCAATTCTGCTGCTTGAGCTCCTGTTCCGTTATGAGCCTCAGCTGTTCGCTCTCCTGTTCCTGTTATTAAGAAGGTAATAGGATTTCCTTGGTTCCAACCAAGCCTATTCATTATGGTACTTACTAATGAAGAAACATCAGGTGTAAGCTGATCCATTGTAGCGGCTGCTACTGTTCCCCATGCAGGGATGTTGTTCCAATTTACACTTGCTGTAGTATTTGTTCTGCTTGAAATGTTAAATTGGCTAGAAGTAAATGTTGCGGAGCTGTCTGCATCTTCTGCTTGAATTACAACAGATGTAGCACCACTGTTTGTTTCATCTACGGTAAATTGGATAAAGGCAGAATCGATTATGGCATTTTTGGGAAGATTTACCGAAGCAAATCGAAGTCCTACAAATTGATTTCCATCACCACCATCTTCCACAAGCTCGATGTCAGAACTTGTTAAATCCATTAATCCTGAATTCGAATTGGCATTTGTGCCGCGCTCTTCTGCATCATCCGAATCTTGTGCAATTTTTGTTGTCAAGATTTGATTTCGTTGAGCTTGAGCGGTATTAAAAAGACCTAATCCTGCGCAGATTAAGCTTAACTTAATAACACTCGTAACTGTTTTTTTCATTTTAGTTTGGTTTTTGATAAAAGGGAGTTTTACTTTTTTCAAAGTTCAGTTACGGTCGTTCATTTTTTGAAAGGTTAGCTTTAATGGTAGATTAAGAAAAAGGAGGGAAAGCTAATTTTAAGTTATCTGAATAAGAGCTTTTCATTAACAGAGGCATAACTTTTTCTCTGATGCATCAATTGGAAAGATTGCCGATGAAGTTTTTTGTTACCTTTCGGTTTGTTAACCAATTAAAAAGCCTTAAAAGAAAAGTAAAAGTGGATGGAAGTTTAAGTCATTTTAAAGCAGGGCAGCAGAGAAAAGCAGAACGGAATAAAAGCAATGGCAAATTTGATCCAAGGAAAACGAACTATAAGTCAGGTAAAGCGATAAAATCACCTAAAAAATTATCCAAAGCAGAGTTGGGTAGGCTGATTGCTGACTTGAATTATAAGAGCCAAAAGCGAAAGAAGAGTCAACTAGTTTTATTGATTTTCATTGTTGGAGCAATTATTTTATTGCTAATTGCGTTGATATCTTAATTCTCCGTAAGCGGTAATACTAATTCTCTTGACCAAAAATTAAGATATTGTTCATCGTTCAATCTAAGTTGACAATCAACTTTAGATCATTTTTCATTCATCAAATAAAAAAAAGCAATGAGAGTACCTTTTTTTATCAGTTGTTATCTGCTGTTTAGTTTAGCAAATACAGCGAACGCTCAAGATGACTTTAAGCTGTGCGATTCAGTAAAAACAATGCCTTACTATCACCCGGATATCACAAATGCACTCAATTTTTATGATATCAAAAAGCACTTCAGAGAAGAGTACCCAGAAGAGAGATTCAAAAAGTTGGCAGTTAATTCAGGATTGATTACCATTCAATTTAAGATCAATTGCAAAGGGGAGGTTGGTGAATATCGATTGCAGCAATGTGATTTGAATTATAAATTAATAGAGATGGATGCCTCCATTACTGATTATTTTATGAAGAAAACCAAAGAGTTAAAAGATTGGAATTTAGGAAAGGATGAAGCAGGCTTGATTGTCAACAGTCATAAATTTTATTCATTCAGAATAGTCAACGGAGTACTTCTCGAAATCTTACCTAAATAAATAGCCATGAAAAATTATAGTTTAATTGCCGTGCTATTCTTGAGTTTGATTTTTTGGTGTAAAAACCAAGAAGTAGCAAAAGATGAAATTTTAAGTCAAGAAACAAAGGACTACTTAGATACGGTACTTTCGTATGTAGATAGTTTTCCTGTGAACGATGGTTCAGCGCTCACAAGCCTAGGTTATCGTGCTACTTATTATGGTAGAAACGATATTGGAAACGAACTCATTCAATTTGGTATTTCTAAAATGGATTCTATTACCGGAGATCAGTTAAGAGGGCTTTCAGTGCAGAATACTAAAAATGGTAACTACCGTCAAGCAATAGAAATGTTGGAAGAGGCTATGGAGCTTGACCCCGAAACCGTCTCACGATATTATGGTTGGTTGCTCTTGTATTATTACCGAGATTATGAGAAGGCACTAGAAATACTAGAATTACACGATGCATATACACCTAATTTTAATGACGCTCCAATGGGTGAGGATATTCACTACCTCAAGGGACTGGCTCATTTTCAATTGGGACACTATGAAAAAGCCAACACAGAGTTCGATACTTATATTGCTCACCTAAGAAATACGCATGGAGAAGACTTTGTGGATGTGTATACATTCGTTCAAAAGGGTAGGAGTTTAGTCAAACTCAACCGAAAAGAAGACGCATTAGCTGCTTATGATAAAGCCACTTTTTATGCACCATCTTGTACAGAAGTGTTTTATTATAAAGGGGTGTTGTTGGCAGAAATGGGTCAATTAGATTCTGCTTGTGTTCAATTAAATACTGCCAAATCGTTAATGAAACAAGGCAACAAAAGCGCTGATAACTATGTGGAGTTTTTTCACGAAATCTATTGGCAAGATATTGATGAAGCGATAGGAAAATATTGTGATTAGGGAATTCTAAAAGACCTGCTCAGTGAAAAAAGTATAACCTACCGACATCGATGGTTGCATACTTATCATTAACTTTAAATCATGGCCAAAGACATTAAAAAAGAAATGCGACAACGCACCCACCAAGATGCTAACAATTGGAAAGGTCCATTTTATGTCAATTCATCAGATCCGAGAATAATGGTTCCTAAGTATCATCCACTAATGGGTTGGACGATCAATTTTGGCAATAAGTATTTGTATTTATTACTGGTGGCTGCTGTTGGGATTGTGGTTTTGTTTGGGGTGTGAGATTGAAAATCTAAGAATGATATTTCTGGCTTTATTTGTCTAAGGCTTCGACGGTAAAGATCAGCCTGACAAATTATGATTGACATTTCGTTTGTTGAGACATTTCATGCAGTTAAAACTTAAACTCTTAAATTAGATTTATCAATTACACTAATGCCTTTGTCACCCAGAGCTTTTTAAGTTTATACTGAGCCACGACGAAGTGAAGGGTAGGCAAAGGAGATTTTTTTACAATTTTTTTCGCTTAATACCCTATTCTGCTATTGAAAAGAGAATTCAAATTTTACGTTTACATTCTAAAATGTTGTGATAATTCCTTTTATGTAGGTCTAACGAATGATTTGGAATTGAGATTAAAACAACATTCATCAGGTATAAATCCTGATTCGTATACAGCTAGTAGGCTTCCCGTTGAAATCCAATATTATAGGGAGTTTAAATATGTAAATCAAGCTATTGCTTTCGAAAAGCAATTAAAGGGGTGGGGAAGAAAGAAAAAGCAAGCGTTGATAGATGATAATTGGGATGAGATTGTAAAGCTTTCTGCTTGTTATCATCCGTATTTTAAAAAGAGAGAAGATTAGTAGAGTTATTTGTCCATCCTTCGACGGTAAAGCTCTGGATGACAAATAAAGAGGGCATTTGTGTTTATAATTTAGTTATTCAAGTTCTTATGGGAGTAAAATATATACTGCTTGTATCCAATATTTTGTCATTTAAACCAATGCCTTTTTTACCCTGAGCTTTTTAAGTATACACTGAGCCACGACGAAGTGAAGGGTATGTAAAGTGTGTTTTAATAAGTTCGTTCTTAATACAACAGTCTACATTTTAAAAAGAAAGAAGTTTAGTAGAATTATTTGTTCATCCTTCGACGGTAAAGCTCTGGATGACAAATAAAGAGGGCATTTGTGTTTGTAATTTAGTTATTCAAGTTCTTATGGGAGTAAAATCTATAGTGCTTGTATCCAATGTTTTGTCATTTAAACTAATGCCTTTTTCACCCTGAGCTTTTTAAGTTTACACTGAGCCACGACGAAGTGAAGGGTATGTAAAGTGTGTTTTAATAAGTTCGTTCTCTCTTATTACAACAGTCTACATTTTAAAAAGAGAGAAGATTAGTAGAATTATTTGTTCATCCTTCATTTCGACCAAGCTCAATGTAAACTCAAAAAACTCTGGATGACAAATAAAATGGGCATTTGTATTAAAAAATTTGTTGTTCGATTCGAGTGTTAAGTAAAGAAATTGATAGATTAACCCATTTAAGCATAGCTCACAGTCATCCAAGTAAAAAAGGCAATCAAAGCCAATTGAAAGCAAATAATAAACAAATACAGCTTGTTCCAACTACTGAAAAATGGAGGACCTTCTTCTAAAATCTCTGGTTGTTTTTCCATGGTTTACTTTTTTCCTAATCCAATAATATTCGACATCAAACGGTAAGCGCCAGGCACTGCTGCAGGCAACTGTCTGAAAAACGAGATTCCAGTATATACAAAGTGACCTTCGCCATAATTCGCAACGATTAATCCACCTTCAAGAGCATCTTCGTCAGGATCATTCCATGACAAAATAGGAGTGAAGTGTTCGTCCCATTCGTCTGCAAAATACAATCCTCTTTCTTGCACCCAACCATCAAAATCAGCTTTTGTCAGTTTGTTCGGGTAGTTAAGTACTGCCGCATTTGGGTCTATAAATGTAACTTCTGCTTCTTCTTTGGTAACACGCTTCCTTGAGATTTGAAAATCAAAAGGTCCAATATTTTCAGTTACCAAACCTCTATTGGTGTTGTACTGTACGATTACATTTCCGCCATTTTTCACATAGTCGTTCAAAAATAAGTTGCCGTTTTTAAGCGCTTCAGTCGTGTTGTATGCTCTAATACCGATGATTATCGCATCATAAACCGATAAATCAACAGCGTTTAAATTGTCGGCTTCGATTAGTTCAACAGTATATCCCACCTCTTTTAAATTATTTGGTACTTCATCGCCGCTACCCATAATGTAGCCAATTCGATCACCTTCACGCTTGAAATCTACTTTTACTGCCTTTGCAACTAATGGATCAAAAAGTGTTTGGTATTCAATGTGGTTGTATTTAATTAACTGCTCTGATTTTAGCTCTTTTCCATTATTTAATTTAATAGAAATATCACCAACGCTAGCACCCGCTGGAGGAGTAACGGTAAACTTAAATACTTGTTTTTGGCCTTTTTCAGATATGTTATAATCAAACAGAAATGCTGAGGTTTTCCAATCTTCAGGAATCATCAACGATGCCTGACCTGAACTGTTGTCTGCATGCGCTTTAATGATTAAACTCACTTCTTTTGGTTGCTCATCAGCAAACAACAGCACATTGCTACTAAATTCGCCTGTCACTTTAGGACTCACAATAAATCGGCGGTAAATTTCTCCCTCTACACGGTCAGTCCACTTATATAGTAGGGGAGTAGAGTAATTGAATGTCGTTCCTTCAAAGGTTAATTGATAATCTAAATTCACCGCAGCAGGACTTTCGGGTAAACCAATTAATTCCTGATCCTCTACTCCAAATACGCCAAAATAGGGAGTAGTTAACCAATATGGTTGAGAAATTTCTCGAGGTGCTAAAACGGAAAATTCCTTTTCAATTAATTGGTTTTTAGGTAAAGCAATGTTTCCTTCTACATTGGAGAAGGTCGCTTTTACATCTACTCCAGATCTGTTAATGAGTTGTGCAGAAACTTCCACTTCACTATTTTCAGTTCCACTAAAATCTGCTGCTAAAGCTTCTACAAAGACTCCTGAACATGCTTTTATAATGTTTTGAATGTCTGCTAATTTCTGAGTAGCATGAGGAGTTAAGTATTTATTCGCTTTAATGGAATTGTACAATTTTACCAACCCTGCAATGGAATGCTGAGGTTGGTTGGGTTTGAAATTCGCAATAATGGCATCAATTTGAGTCTGAATTTTATCGCCACCTTTTATAGATTTCCATGAAGTATGAACACCATCAAATAAATCGTTGATTGCTTTCTCTCCTTCTAAATGGTATAAATATTCTAAGTTTTCTCCACGCTGCATTGCTGCTCCAAAACCTTGACTCCTGTGTGAGCTTCTACTTTTTGCAGCAATTTCACCATTTGATTCTCCCAATAAAGAGCTATAACCACCGGCATCCACAACATAGTATTTATCATTTTCTGCTGCTTCTTCAGCAATAGCTTTGTTCCACCACTTTGATGCATTCCAATACAATCGCTTTACTTGCCATGTATCTACTAATTTTAGTTGCTCTGGATAGGCGTTTTCGTCCGCAGCTAATTTAAATGCTTCAATGGCAATCATTGCAGAAGCGGTGTGATGACCATGTCCTGCTCTTTCATCAGGTGGAAAACGAGTTACAATTACATCTGGTTTAAACTTTCTGATGACCCAAACTGCATCTGCTAAGATTTTATCTTTATCCCAAATTTCAAATGTTTCCTTGGCAGTTTTAGAATACCCAAAATCTACTGCCCGACTAAAAAACTGTTCTCCTCCGTCTATTTTTCGTGCTTCTATTAATTCTTGTGTCCTTAATAATCCCATGGCAGCGCCTTTTTCAGTGCCAATTAAGTTTTGTCCGCCATCACCTCTGGTGAGCGACAAATAAGCTGTTCTTGCCAGCTTCTCATTATCTAACCACGTGATTAATCTGGTATTTTCATCGTCAGGATGAGCTGCTAAATACAAAGCATTACCCAGGAAGCTAAGCTTTTTTAGCTCTAATTGAATTTTAGATGACGAATATGTTGAGGATTGAGCAGAACTGCTAAATCCTATTATAATCAATGAGATAGAAATTGGTAATAGGAAACGATACTTCATAAATGTTACAATTCTTATTGCTAAAAAAGAATCGTAAATCTATAGATTTTAATCAAAAGTTAGCGTTAACCGATGTTAATTTGAAGGCTCTAATTGACTGAAAAATGCAATCGTTGCGTTTACCACTTCAGGGGCCCAAAGCATCTTATAATGTCCTGTATTTTCTACTTGCAATATTTTGGCAGCAGGCCAATCCTTTGCCAATGCTTCAGTATTACTGAAAGGGATTACTTTATCTCCTTTATCATGAATAAGTAATGCATTTGGTATCCCAGACCTCTTTGCATATTCACTCATTACCATATCTTTTACGTTCATGGCATAGTAATTTGTGATAAAGTTAAAAAGGCTCTTCTCTTGTTTCTTGTCTAAGTTCATTAATTCAGAGAATTCAAGAAAGATATCTTCGATTTTATTGGTTCCGCTTAGTAATGCGATTCCTTTTGGCTTTATATCGAACTCAATTGCGCTATAAAGTGCAACGCCTGTTCCAAATGAGTGCGCTATTATAATTTCAGCAGGACCATATTCTTGAACTACTCCATTAAAAATTTTCGCAAACTCCATCATATTGGACAGTTTGCCACTACTTTTTCCATGTGCAGGACCATCAAACGTAACTATTTTGTAGCCCATTTGAGATAAAGAACTAACAAAAGCGCCCATGCTACCACCA
Source organism: uncultured Acidiluteibacter sp. (assembly GCA_965660325.1). Taxonomy (GTDB): domain Bacteria; phylum Bacteroidota; class Bacteroidia; order Flavobacteriales_E; family Vicingaceae; genus Acidiluteibacter. The sequence goes on along the minus strand of CBFHZL010000057.1, from coordinate 1,429 downwards.
TTTCCTTCCCAGCCATGGAGTAAGTAGGCTATTTTATCGCCTTTCCCCCATTCGTAAATTTGTATATCATGGCCTTCGATCTTTAACCTTTTATGAAGGGCACCTTTTAATACAACGGTTTCCCTTTGTCTAACTTTCTTGGTCTGTGGAGTTGAAAATAATTTGATAAGTAATTTGTTGGTCAAGGTCGGGGTCAATTTTCCTATTGTGCTAAAGTAAAAGCGCAGTATTCTTATTGCTAGAGGGAGTTTAGTTTTTGGTGCCATTTTGCAAATTTACCCCATTTTTTAAGCAATAGTCAAATATAGAAGGATTAAAAAATATTAATCGAAAGGTGTACTTTTGTTACTTAAATTAGAACAGAATGATCGATTATTTAAAGAATATAAAACATACCAATAGCGGAAATTTCTTTTTAATGGCTGGCCCTTGTGCAATTGAAGGAGAAGAAATGGCCATGAACATTGCAGAACGAATTTTTGAAATAACGAATCGATTAGAAATTCCATTTATTTTCAAAGGATCATACCGAAAAGCGAATCGATCTCGATTAGATAGTTTCACAGGTATTGGTGATGAGAAGGCATTAAAAATTCTACAAAAAGTAGGAGAGAGGTTTGATGTGCCCGTGGTTACTGATATTCATTCTGCAGACGAAGCGGCTATTGCTGCCAAGTACGTCGATGTACTTCAGATACCGGCCTTTTTGTGCCGTCAAACGGATTTGTTGGTAGCTGCAGCCAAAACAGGCAAAGTCATCAACATCAAAAAAGGGCAGTTTTTAGCTCCAGAATCCATGATTTTTGCTGTGAATAAAGTAAAGGAATCAGGAAATGATAACGTGTGGATTACCGACCGAGGAACCATGTTTGGCTACCAAGATATGATTGTCGATTTTAGAGGAATTCCTACTATGCAGTCATTTGATGTGCCGGTAGTTTTAGACATTACACACAGTTTACAACAGCCCAACCAGTCAAGTGGGGTAACAGGAGGGAAGCCTGAATTGATTACCACCATGGCAAAAGCAGGTATTGCAGTTGGTGCTGATGGGTTATTTTTAGAAACGCATCATAATCCAGCGGAAGCAAAATCGGATGGAGCAAATATGTTGCATTTGGATAACTTAGAGACGATGCTGGAGAAGTTGATTAAGATTAAGAAAGCGATTGGGTAACTTGTTTGTAGTTAGGTTAAGAGCCCTCCAAGGTTTTCGAACCCTTGGAGGGCTATGAAGTTAGCAACCCCTTCTTGTAAGATTGGACTAATTAGATTAACTTAATCCAATGGAAGCTGACAAGTTTTATCATATTTATAATAGAACTAACAATAAGGAGTTGTTATTCAAAGAGGATGATAATTTTCAGTATTTCTTAAATCAGTTTCAAAAGTATATTTCTCCAATTGCTCATGTGTATGCTTACTGTCT
>CBFHZL010000056.1:0-16731 GCA_965660325.1 uncultured Acidiluteibacter sp. | reverse complement strand
TGCTTATGAATTGGTGATGGATGATTTAAGAGATTACCGATTTTATAACGAGGATATGGTGCATCCCCGCAGTGCAGCTATCAGCTATGTTTGGCAACGATTCTCAGCAACCTATTTTAGTGAGGAAACGACGGCATTAAACATGCAAATCAGCAAAGTAGTAACAGCAAGCAAGCATCGACCATTTCAGCCTAAATCTGAGGCGCATCAAGCTTTTATAAAAAAAACCTTGCTGAATATTCAAAACCTCAGCAAAAAGCATCCTTTTTTAGATTTTAAAACAGAAATTGAGTTACTCCAAGCTCAGAATATTTAATCTTTATTCACATAAACTGCCGACGCTTGAACGGTTGGCATAATCAGTATATCGTTAATATTTACATGTGCAGGTCGTGAAGCGATAAACCAAATGGTTTCTGCAATATCTTCCGCATGTAATGGCTCAAAGCCTTTATACACCTCTTCTGCTCGTTTGGCATCTCCATGAAATCGAACTTGAGAAAACTCCGTATCTACCATACCAGGGCTAACTGATGAAACTCGGATGCCTTCTTTCAATAAATCAATTCGCATAGACTTGGTTAATGCCTCTACCGCATGTTTGGTAGCACAGTATACATTTCCATTGGCGTAAGCCTCTTTTCCTGCTATGGAACTAATGTTGACTATGTGTCCCTTTTTATTAGCGATCATCAATGGAATGATACTTTTAGAAACATACAGCAATCCCTTTACATTGGTATCAATCATTTTCTCCCAATCGTCTACATCACCATTTTGAATAGGGTCTAAACCACTTGCCAAACCAGCATTATTGACCAACACTGTTATTTTTTTCCACTCTTCTGGCAAAGAATTAATTGCCTCAATTACGGAAGCTTGCACACGCACATCAAAAATCAATGTTTGAACTTGCACATCGTACTTATCTGTTAGTTTCTTGGCCAATTCTAGTAACCTTCCTGCTCTTCGGCCAGTAATAATTAAGTTATAATTGTGTTTTGCAAATTCGATAGCTGTAGCTTCTCCAATACCTGAAGTAGCTCCTGTAATAAGGGCAATTTTTGTCATGTATGCTTATTTTTTGGTTCGTTTTCGAGCTAAATAAAAGGTGGCTGCACCAATTAAAAAGAGTCCAATTTTAAATGAGTACCGACTGTCGATATCCCAAGCTCCGTTTTCTGATGATAGTTTCACGTACAACCCACTGATGAAAGCAAAAACCATCATCAACACTCCGAGTATCCGAAATAATTTATCAAGTGGCATAGGCTAATTGGTTAGGTAGATTAGATTCAAATTTAGGAGAATTTGAAGACTGTTCGAAGAAAATATTTCCTATTGAGGTAACTTAATCTAGACTTTAATAAATTAGCCCAAAATAATCCTATGACAAAGATTTCTGAAATTGCTCTTCATTTTCCACCCAAAATATTTTCAAATGAAGACTTTTTCACCTTATTCCCTGAAGAGAGAGACAGCAAGACTTGGCCTAAATTAGGGATTAAAACCAGGCATATTCTTGACGACAAAACTGTTTCTTCCGACTTGGGATTAAAAGCAGCTGAGAAACTACTGGAATCGAACCCTAACTTAAAGGCTGAAATAGATTATATTCTTTTCAAATCTCCTGATCGTGATTATTATACCCCAGTTACTGCAGGTGTATTACAGGCAAAATTGGGCTTAAAGACTGACCTAGGTGCAATGGATGTTCATCAAGGCTGTAGTGGGTTCGTGTATTTACTTTCACTTGCTGATGGTTTAATTCATGTAAATGCAGCATCGAAAATACTAGTAGTAGTGGTTTCTCCACTCTCAAGAACAGTTTCTCCAACTGACAAAGCTAATCGTTTTCTATTTGGAGATGGAGCCGCGGCTTTTATTATTGAGCATTCGAACGAACAAAAATTACACAGTTATTATTTCGGCAATGATGGAAGTAAGAGAGATAAAATAATCGTTAAAGATGGCGGGCTGCGTAACCCAATAAATGAACATTCTTACATGCCTTTCAAAAATAGCTTTGGAGAAATGCAAACTCCTGCTTATTTCTACCAAGATGGCGCAGGTGTGTTCCGGTTTACGCTGGATAGAATACCAAAAATGATTAATTCCATCTTAGAAAAGAACAACTACTCTAAAGATGATATTGATTTATATTTACTTCATCAACCTAATGAATTTATTGTAAAAACATTAGCTCGAATAGCAAAGCTCCCTGAAGATAAAGTAATAATTGATGTAGCTAATTATGGTAACACTGTGAGTCTTACTATTCCAATTTTAATCCATAATTTGCGAAAGAAAAAGAAAATAAACCCCGGAATGAAAATCCTTATTGCAGCATTTGGCACAGGCCTCAGCTGGAATGGATGTATATGGGAAACCTAACTACAACAAAATGAACTGGAATGAATTTGAAGCGAGTGTAAGAGAGACACTTGAAATCGATGATGAAATTATTATTGATAAAAATGAATTACTTGAAAATAGCGAATATTGGAGCAGCATGCACGCTTTGCTAATTATGGCCTTGGCTGAATCAGAATACGAAATTAGCATTACAGGTGAAGAGCTTAGAGGTGCAAAAACTCTTCAAGACTTGTATAACTTATTTGAATCTAAGCAGAAGTAATGGCTTACTTTAATATACCAAATGTTAGAATAAATGGTATAAGCAGTGTAGTACCAAAAACCGTTATACGCAATACAGATTACGATTACGTGTCTGACGTAGAGCGCAAATTTCTAATCAAAACAACAGGAATTGCAGAAAAAAGACACGCCGACAAGGGTACAACCACTACTGATTTAGGAGAAAAGGCTGCTAACCAGCTTTTAGAGGAGCTTGGTTGGAAGAAAGAAGAAATCGACATATTGGTTTTGGTCACACAATCTAGAGACTATTACCTTCCTTCTTCAGCTATAATTTTACAAGATAGACTCGGATTACCAACTACTTGTATGGCATTTGATATCGGTCTAGGTTGCTCGGGTTATGTATATGGCCTTTCGGTTATTGCCCAGTTTCTGCAAAACGGTCAACTCAAAAAGGGACTGCTTATTAGCGGTGATGTTTCGACTATTTCAACCAACTACGAAGACAAGAGCACCTATCCTTTATTTGGAGATGCCGCCACTGCTACAGCTATTAGTTACGAACCTGGTGCGCCTTCTACCCCTTTCAACCTGCAGAATGATGGAAAAGGCTATGAGGCAATCATTGTGAGAGATGGAGGTGCAAAAAATCAACTGACAGAAGACACTACTAAAATCCACAATTATGGCCCCGGAATAAATCATTCCAAAAAAGACCTAGAGTTAAACGGTTTAGATGTCTTTTCTTTTTCAGTGAAAGCGCCTCCGTTGAATATTAAAGAGCTATTTGAGAATTCAGATGAATCTATTGGGGAGATAGATTATTTCGTTTTTCACCAGGCAAACAAACTAATTATAGATACCATTAGAAAAAAGTTAAAAGTAGAAGTAGAAAAAGTCCCTTTCTCGTTAACCAACTATGGAAATACGAGTTCTGCATCTATCCCACTAACTATATGTGATCAATTATCGGATAAGAGTAAAAATAAAAAAATGCTTTTATGTGGGTTCGGAGTAGGTTTATCATGGGGAAGTTGTATCATTAATACCAAAGATATTTTATGCTTGACACCAATCGAATATTAGAAGCAGCCAATTACGATTTTAAAGGTAAACACATTCTTATTACCGGAGCCTCAGGAGGAATTGGATATGCAACGGCTAAAAAGCTGATAGCATCAGGTGCAAGTGTATATACTAACTCAAGAAGGCCTATTGAAATAATATCTAAAAATCACATTCACTTTCAGGGAGATATTAGTGATGAGAGCATTCTTGAAGAATGGGTAAGTCAACTTCCGGGGATAGATGGAGTAGTTTACTCGGCAGGAATACTAGATACGATGCCGATTCGATTCGCAAAAAAGGAAAAAATGATGAAAACGTGGGACATCAACTTTTTTGCTGCAGTAAACTTATCAGCTCTGCTAATAAAAAAGAAGAAATTGAACACCTACGGTTCATTTGTTTTTATTTCTTCTATTTCTGCCAAACACCCATATATAGGTGGCAGCATGTATACTGCAAGCAAAGCAGCTCTTGAAACCTACTCTAAAGTTTTAGCCTTAGAATTAAAAGGAAAATACATTCGAAGTAATTGCCTCGCTCCTGCAATGGTAAAAACTGAAATGTATCAAAAAGGGATAGAAAAAGGATCTAAAGAATTTATGGATGAGCACGTGGACAAGTACCCCTTTGGAGCAGGAGAATCCGAAGATTTAGCTCAAGCTGCTTGTTTTTTGCTTTCTGACGCTGCTCGGTGGATTAATGGAATTACATTAACCATGGATGGCGGCTTTTTACTTCAAGGTTCATAAGATGATTATTCGGAAATACGGTTTAGAATTAAGGGAAGTAGAGCGAGAAGATCTAGAAATGATTCGTCAGTATCGGAATACAGATGTTATCAAAAACAATATGATTCATCGCGATCAAATCAGCAGAGAACAGCAACTACTCTGGTTCAAAGAGATAAAAACAGCAAAGCATTTCTATTTCCTAATTTATCAAAATGATGCTGCTATTGGACTAATCAATGGTAAGAACATTGATTATCAAAATAAAACATCTGAAGGTGGAATTTTCGTTTGGAATGAAGATAGAAATTACGAAACATCTATAACGGCCTCCATTATACTCAATGATTGGAATTTTTACATCAATGGGTTTGAAAAAAACTTTGCGCAAGTTTTAAAATCAAACAAAAAAGCCATAGCGTACAATCAGTTTATGGGTTATAAACCAGCCCAAAAGCCACATCAAAACCCGGGAGTAATATGGATGGAACAAACAAAGCAAGATTACACGGCATATCGAGCTAAATTAGCAGATTTCAACGTTGGTGATTTCAATATTTTTGAACAGTTAACTGAAAATGATATCTACTTTCAACCTTTTGAAAAAGAGTACGCTTTAAAATTGATAACAAAGATACCTGAGGGGCAACGAGCAATTTACCACCGAATCCTAAAAAGATGTTTTCCATGAATACGTGCGACCTATCCATTGTCATCCCTACTTTCAAATCGGAGAAAAGCATCGATTCGTTGATTGATGCGCTAGAGAATGATCAGTATTTAAAAACACTCAGATGGGAACTAATAATTGTAGATGACCAAAGCCCTGACAATAGCTACGCTATTATTCAAAAGAAAGCTGCTCAGTACCCCAACATTATAGGACTGAGGTTGCATAAAAATTCAGGACAACACAGTGCCACTTTAGCAGGCATCTGTGAAGCTAAAGGTGCATTGCTACTAACTATGGATGACGACTTTGAGCACCCTATCAACGAAATAAAAACATTAGTAGATGAACTACATTCTTCCAAAGCAGACATTGTATTTGGTACGCCAAAATCACAAAACAAAAGTGCGGCTAGAAAAGGGATAAGTCGTGTTTTCAAGTGGTCTACACGCAAATTTTCAGAAGGGTATGGAGATGGGTCAGCTTTTAGACTAATAAAAAAAGATGTTTACAAGCAACTAGTTAAACACCAAACACCCTTTGTTTTTATTGATGAAATTCTTGCATGGTACACAAAGAATGTAATTTTTTGCCCAATTAGTTTTTCAGCATCCCGAAAGCCATCAACTTACCGATCTAGCAACCTAGTGGGTTTATACATTAATATTCTATTTACTTACTCTTCCTTCCCTGCACAACTACTTACAAAGGTCGGTTTGATTGGAAGCCTCTTGTCTTTTGGGATAGGTATTTTCTATATTGTTAAAAAGCTGTTTTTTAAGGCACAATTAGGCTTTACATCGATTGCAGTTTCCATTCTATTCTCTGCTTCTTTAGTCCTACTGGCTTTAGGTGTAATTGCGCAATATATTTACAGACAAAACAGACTTCTTAACCAGCACCCACAATACTCTATAAAAGATCGTACAAATGAAGTCAAATAACATTTGGTACTCTTATACATTAGAACCCTACCTATTAGAGGAGGAAGCATTTTATGACAAGAAAAACTTTGAGTGGAGCGCTGAGCTAGAGGAAAACTTTAAGGTCATCCAGAAAGAAGTGTTAGCCTTTGTTGAGCAAAATGAATTGCTTCCTTACTTCAACAAAAGTCTGATATCGAAACCAAACAGCTGGAACACTGAAGGCCTGTTATTTTGGGGTTATTTTTTCAAGAAAAAACACAGTTATTTTAAAAATACCTGGAAAGTAGCAAAAAAGATTCCCGGAATTGTTTCGTTTTCCATTTCTGAACTTGACGCCAACAGCAAAATAAAACCTCATAATGGTGATACCAATGCGATCATGCGTGCTCACTTTCCAATTACTGTTCCATCAGGTTTACCTGAGTGTAGCTTCACTGTAAATGGTGAAACAAGACCATGGGAAGAAGGAAAAATATTGCTTTTTAACGATGCTCAGATTCATGAAGCTCAAAACTTGACGAACAAAAAACGTTTAGTTTTACTTATTGATATCATCCGACCTGAGTTTCTTCATTTGAAATACGATATCTGCGGAAAGGTATTGAATGGATTAGCTTGGCAATGGATTACTCAGATGTATCCAGGGATACGATCGTACCCATTATGGATTAAAAAACTATTGTGGAGCACCATCAGAGGAATATCAAGAACAATACTGCGGATGAATCGATTGTTTTGGCCTTAGGTTAATGCTTTCGGTTTTTCTTGATGTCAGCTTGTAGCTTTCCAAGGCTGATATTTACCAAACGATCCCACAACAGCGACTTTTTGGGAGTAGCACTAAAATTACCATTAAGTAAGTGCTGATAGAAATCATTGGTTAGTCGATCTACAGACTGTATTTGACGAGCCGACAACTCCTTCTTCCATTGCTTAGTTTTAGAAGTATTTACAGGCTTCTGCAGGTTCTCCCACATGTTGTACTTCTTTTTTAAATAGGCAGAATCTAATTTACCGTCCCTAGCTTTCAGGGATGCTAAATAATTGTTTAATTTTTCCTCTTTATTCTTTCTAAAGTTTAGCATTTCCTCGTTGTAATTTATTTCCAAAAAGTCACAGATCTGTTTGGTATAATCCTCAGGGTTTTCGCACATGGCATCATAATTTACCAAAAGAAATCGTTCGGGATAATTCTTTGCTTCTTTAGCAATTAAATAGTTAGTCTGATTCCACCAACTGGCGAGGTAACTAAAATTACTAAAATGCTGAATCTTGTGTTTTGAGCGTGAAATGCAGTTATCTTTTGGCTCTCGAAGCATCCATACAAACTTCGCTTTAGGAAATAGCGAAAGAAGCTCAGGAAGATAATAACTGTAAATAGGATTTTTATCAATAATCACTGAAGGTGTATCGTGAGGAGAGAGACAGCTTTGATAGGCAATATTTATTGCAGATTCAAAGTCAGTAGAATTAGAGAATGATGCTTTCAATTGTTCTACATCTGGTTTTGCAAAGTGGAGAAAGTCTTGATTTGCTAAGATAGACTGAAGCATTTCACTCCTACGCGATTCATTAAAATTGGAGGATTTTGCTAAATGATTGAGTAATACAAAGTGCTCAGGCAACGTCTTCACTTCATCGCTCATATCAAGTATTTCTCTTAACATGGTAGTTCCAGAGCGCCATATACCTATTACGAAATGAAGGTTACTCATTTTCTCTTTTTACTTTATCGAGTTTACTTCTCTTATTTACAAACACATTTTTTACCAGAAACCCTCTTAACCAAATCGCTACCTTGTAAGGAAGGGTATATAAAAACAAGTTACCGTACTTATGGAAAGCATACCCTAATAGGTAGGCAATTTTTTCATTTACTGTAACAGTTCTTTGGATGTTATCAATTTCGTAACCATAGCTACTGGCATATGGAAAACTAACTGATTCAATCGTTTGAATTTGTTTTGGAGACATTTTTTTCTTGTAATGTCCAATTTTTTTTGGATCAAGTGGTTTTACTGATGCTTGGTGTTGCTCCTTAAGCGACTCGCTAAATTTGGCTTCAAATTGATCTTTGAACCCAAGTCGTTTTTCTTCCAATTCGATGAGTGAATCTACTCCAGTGTAGGTCTCAAATCGATTAAAAAAATCAACCTTGTCTATGACTAAGTCCTCAAACTTGAAAGTTTCAAAACGACTGGCATCTTTCGCAGCAGAGGAGTCAAACTGTTCATTATATTCCAACCACTTATTGGATAATAAACCAACTTTTTTTCTTGTAAATTTTACATGAGAAGTAATGTTATCTCTCGGGTCTCTTATGATTCGAATAAATTTAGCATCATCAAAAACAGCAGCTAAACGACCAATAAACAATGTATACCGTGGATTCTTATCGAAAATATACTTGATTTTACCCTTCTCAAAGCTTGATTGTCTGAAAATATACACTGCTTTAATGAGATCTTGAACTTTTGCATCAGATGGTAAAGAACGCAGTTGGTCTAGCAATGCCTCTTTATGAAAGTCCCACAAATATCGCACCCTGTAGTCACTTTGCACAGTATCATAAACCTCCTCAGCCATAGAAGGATCCCAACGTTTCAACGATTTATACCGTTGCAACATTAATAGCAAAAACCTTGACTCAGTAGCAGAAGCAACATTAGGATGGCTATCTAAAATAGTGCTCAAAAGCGTGGTTCCGCTTCTCCCTTTACCAACAATAAAAAAAATGGGTATCGCTCTAAGCTCTTCTAGTGTATATAACATAGTAAGTTTAATAAAGTCTCAAAGAAAGGATTTCTTTTTATAATTTCGAAAAATGAAGCTGTCAAATCTACTCGAGTTAAAAAATACCCAAACTTCTCCGAAAAAACACCCCATGACCTTTTGCCTTATCATGGTAATTACTCTTATTTTTTATGGTTCAACGCTCAGTAATGGATACAATCTAGATGATGATATTGCATTCACTGCGAACAAGCATGCACTTGGTGGAATCAGCAATTTAAAAGCAATATTCACAGAAAATACATTCGAGCACTTTTCATTAGACTATGGATACCGTCCAATTAGCACGCTCAGTTTCGCTTTGGAATATAGCCTATTTGGAATAAACCCTTTTGTTAGCCACTTGATTAGCATTCTGCTTTATTCCTCTGGAGTATTCCTCCTTTTTATTTGGCTCAAAAACCTTTTCCCATCCATGAATGTAGGAGTCACCGCAACCGTTGTATTGTTATTTTTGGCTCTACCCATTCACAGCGAAATCGTCAATAACATCAAATCACGCGACGAATTATTGATGCTGAATTTTGGTCTTTTGGCAAACTACTTTTCATTCAAAGCAAGTAGAAAACACATCGCATACCTTCTTTTAGTATTCCTTTTTCTTCTGCTATCTGTACTCTCTAAAAAAACTGGCCTTATTTTTCTAGGAATTATTCCTGTATCGCTATACTTTCAGCCTAACCTCAATTGGAAGAAACTAGCACTGACAGCAGTTCCTTTAGTCAGCACACTTATCGCTGTTCGACTACTAAAAAAAGGCATTATGGTGGAAAGCAGTGACAGAATATATAATACCATTGAAAATCCGCTTTATAACTCCTTATTAAATGTGGATCAATTGAGTCTTTCTTTGCACTCATTTTGGTTTTACATCAAAAAAATGGCATTTCCACAAGAACTCGTATCATATTATGGGTTTGATACCATTCAATACCAAGACTATAGCATTTATAGCATAATAGCAATCTTATTGATTGCCATATTGTTCGCAATAGGAGTATACAGCCTTAAGAAAAAAAATGCTGTGGGATTTGGTGCAATCATTTTAATGGGAGCCCTATTGCCATTTTTAAATATTCAAACACCTGCAGTAGGTATTGTAGCAGAACGATTTGCCACTTTGGCTAGTATCGGATTGGTTATCATTATAGCACTTCTGATTTACAAAGCTAGTATATGGATCTCCAGAAAACACCAACTCGTAACGTTAATTACGGCACTCTCTCTATACCTATTAGCTTCTTTTTCAACTATTCAAGCCCGAAACAAAGAATGGAAGAACAAGGAAATACTTTTTTCCGCCGACGTTAAAAAAGAGCCTAAAAGCGCCACATTGCATGCATTATTAGCAAGGGTTTACCTCGAACAAGAACACATAACAGTTGAGCAACGCTCCATGATTCAATTTCACTTAGAGCAATCTGTGGCTATTTTTCCTGATAAATATATTTTAACAGATCTGGCCAACCTACACTCAAACTTCAATAATAACAAACCAAAGGGGGCTGAAATCTACAGGAAGACGATAGAATTATACCCTGAATTTGCAGAACCTCACTATCACCTTGGATGGAATCTATTGGCTCAAGGTGACACATTAGGCGCTATAAACTCTTACAATAAAGCCATAATAAAAGACTCTACTTATAAACTCGCATATGAACCACTTATTAGATCTTTAATGGCAGTTCGAAATAAGGGTGAAGCAAATAAAATTTGCTCCTTAGCTAAAAAACGATTCCCTGAAAGTGTTACATTTAGCACACTTTGCAATACGATAGAATAACACTTTAAAACGACCAAACTTTGAACTTCAAGACCATCAGTAATATACCCAATTACAATACAACGAGCACGAATCTACTTCTTGCTCTGTTTGCAATAATCTGTGTTTGCTTTCTCTTTTATGGATCCAGCCTAAATAATGATTACAACTTAGATGATGAGTACGCTTACACTGAAAACAAAAATGCGACTCAAGGACTATCAAATATCAAAGCCATTTTTACAGAAAATACGTTTAAACAAGTCGACTATAATTATGGCTTTCGGCCCATTACCACATTAAGTTTTGCTATTGAGAATGAACTTTTCGGCATCAACTCTACGGTAAGTCACTTAATTAACTTACTTCTTTATGGTTTCAGTTGTTGGTTATTTCTCTGCATTATTATTCAATTATTCCCAAATCAACAATTTGCTATCTCGGTCGCCGCTGTCTTGCTATTTTTGGCGTTGCCTATTCATACTGAAATCGTTAATAATGTAAAGTGTAGAGATGAATTACTAATGCTAACATTTAGTCTCCTTGCTTTACTATTGTGGATAAAGTCATTGAATAAAAAATGGCTACTTGTACTTCCTGCTATGCTACTATTAGTATTGGCAGTTCTTAGTAAAAAAACAGGACTTATTTTTTTTGGAATTATTCCTACAGCTATTTTCTTTCATCCATCATTCAGTTGGAAAAAGCTGTTTCTTTCCAGCGGCATTTTACTAACAATTCCAATTGGCTTGCGGATAATGAGGAAACTAACTAAAACAGGAGAGAACTTAAGGATATACGGCGCCGGAGAGAACCCCCTTTTTGACTCTTCGATTGATGTAGATCAACTTAGCTTTAGCTTAAGCTCCCTCTGGTTCTACCTCAAAAAAATGTTATTTACAACTGAATTGGTGTCTTATTACGGCTTCAATACCATTCCCATTAATGGGTATACCATCACGAGCATCATTAGTGTTTTGGTTGTTCTAGCCTTGTCAATCATTGCCTTGAAAGGATTAAAAAATAAAACACCGATATCTTTTGGGATCATCATAATGTTTGGGGGTTTACTCCCCCTACTTAATTTGCTAGTTCCATTAGTAGGCATTGTAGCAGAAAGGTTTGCAACAGTTGCCACTTTGGGTTTTTGCATTTTCGTTTGCTTTGGGGTAGCAGAATTGCTTCATAAAGCGAATTGGATTAAGAAGCCAATCGTAGCAGGCGCCACTTTACTAGGACTCTATTTCGTGGCTGCCTTTCCCACAATCCAGGCTAGAAATAAAGAATGGAAAAATAAAGAAACTCTATTTTTAGCTGATGTTAAAAAGGCCCCAAACAGTGCGGTAATGAATGGGCTTGCCGGTAAAATTTACCTTTCTAAAATCCCGCGCTTACTATCTGACAGAGATAAGGTAAACATGGGAAAAATTGCCGTATCTCACTTAAAAACTTCAGTAAAATTAGTAGCAGACAAATACCTCTTAACCGATTTAGGAAGTTTACAATTCCGAGCTTTACTTGATTACAAAAATGCTATAAAATCATACAAGCAAGCAATTGCAATTGATTCATCCTACCCAGATCCACATTTTCATTTAGGGTGGTTGTATTTGGCCCAAAAAGACACAGCTAATTCTATTAGAGAATTTGAAAAAACAATCGACATAAATGCTAATTATATCGCTGCTTACGAACCTCTTTTAAAACAATTAGTTGACAAGGGTAATTTTCAAAAGGCGCTATCAATTAATAAAATAGGACTAGATAAAAATCCTAAGAAACTAGAATTGGTTCTAAATCAAGCAAACATTTACTACTTACAAAAAGATGCTATCAATTCTTTAAAATGGCTGAAAAAGTATCAAAAACTAAATCCAAACAATAAAGAAGTTAATAAGAAGGTAGTTATGTTGGAGGGTATGGTAAATACTTAATCCTCACACATCCTCAACCTGCACATCATCTAACTTTTGTAAATAAGACACTTCTACCGTTACGTAACCAAACTCCTCCACTGTTTTTCCCTCTATCCAATAACACCCTTTTCCCCTGAATGGATACCGGGCAACTACCTGCGGAAAATGAACCGTATCTATCCAGTCGCCATGCGCATCTACAAAAGTGCCAAACTGCATGGTTTTTCGATTTGATGTTCGTGTGTTTTTGATGGTGACTAGATAGCCCACCATTCTTACCTTTTTTCCAACTAGGCTGCTCAACTGATGTACAAACGTTAATCCTTCAGGCATTTTCTTCACCAATTCAAATGGAGAACATAATGGAAATCCCAAAATCAATCGCTGATCTAAAATCTCTAATAAGGGGTTTTGATCCAACTTTGGCAATTTGAATTCTTTTATTGTTGGACCAAATAAATCGGTAGTTGGTTGTGATTTTTTAGCAGTTCCTAATAATTGATGCACTTCCCAAAGCAATGCTTGGCGGGTTTTACCTGAAAAACGGAAAGCCCCAATCCGAATCAAAATCCGTAACTGCTCCACCGATATACTCAACCGATTCACAAAATCATTCAAATCGAGATAATCGCCATTTTCATTTCGTTCTGCTACAATTCGAGTGGCTACACGCTCCTCAAAGTCGGTCATGTGGATAAAGCCGATATAAATATCCTTTTCGTTGTGCAGAGTAGTTAAATAATCACTCTTATTCACGCAAGGAGCATGAATATATGCCCCTTGTCGGCGAGCTTCTTGAAAGTAAGCCTCTCGAGAATAAAACCCACCAAAATTATTAATCACACCCACTATAAACTCATGCGGAAAGTGCGCCTTTAAATACAGGCTTTGATAACTCTCCACCGCATAAGAAGCGGAATGCCCTTTGGAAAATGCATAACCAGCAAAACTTTCAATCTGCAGCCACACCTCCTCAATGGTGGCATGCGGATAGCCCTTCGCTTTACAATTGGCATAAAACTGATCCTTCACTTTTTGAAATTCCTCCCGCGATCGAAACTTTCCTGACATTCCTCTGCGTAGCATATCCGCTTCGCCCAGCGTTAGACCAGCAAATTGGTGAGCAACTTTGATCACATCTTCTTGGTACACCATCACGCCAAAAGTCTCTTCCATTAGCTCCTCCAAAACGGGATGTGTCGGTTTTTCTCGTGGCATATTATTGAACCGTAAAATGTACTCGCGCATCATGCCCGACTTGGCTACACCGGGCCTAATAATGGAACTAGCCGCCACCAATCCCAAGTAATGATCTACTTTCAACTTCCGGAGCAGCATTCGCATGGCGGGTGATTCCACATAAAAGCACCCCATGGTTTGACCTTCACGCAACAGTGCTTTTACCTTTTCATCTTCTTTAAAATGTTTGACGTCGTGGATAGCTAACTCAATGCCATGCCGTTTTTCAATCATTTCTGCTGCATCACGAATATGGCCCAAACCACGCTGACTAAGCACATCGAATTTATACAAACCTGCATCTTCAGCTTCCAACATGGAATAATGGGTAATAGGAAACCCTTTGGGCGGCAATGAAGTGGCAGAAAAATAATGAATGGGCCGTTCGGCAATGAGTACGCCACCTGCGTGCACACTTAAGTGCGATGGAAATCCATGTAAATAAGCCGCATACCGATAAATCAACCGCTGAATATCATCCAGCTGATTCGAACTTGCCGGCTCTTCTGCAAACCGATCAATCTCACTTTTAGGCAATCCAAACACTTTCCCCAACTCTCGAATAATCGCTCGCTGTTGAAAAGTAGAATAAGTCGCTACCAAAGCCGTATGCTTGAGTCCATATTTTTCAAACAGATACCGCGTCACATCATTTCGATCTTTCCATGAAAAGTCAATGTCAAAATCAGGTGGATTTTCTCGAAAGGGATTAATGAATCGTTCAAAATACAAATCCAATTCAATGGGATCTACATCCGTAATCAATAAACAATACGCAACAATGCTATTGGCTCCACTACCGCGGCCGACATAAAAATAGCCTTTCTCTCGGGCGTAGCGAAGCATGTCCCAGTTGATTAAAAAGTAAGTGGTAAATCGCTGCTCGCAAATCACTTTTAACTCTTTTTCTATTCGATCATAAACCTCTTGGGAAGGATTTTCATATCGCAAGGGCAAATTTTCATAGCACAGCTTTCGCAGCAATGCCTCATCTTCCTCTGCAGAAGCACCAAACAGTTGCTTATTCTCATGAATGGTATTGCTTTTATTGGCGCCTTTATAATTAAAATGTATGCTACATCTCTTAATCAGTTGTTTAGTATTCTCGATGATTTCTGGAAAATGATCAAACGCTTTTAATAATTCCTCCTTTGGCATTATTATCTGCTCCAAGGTTCCTTCCTCGCTTTTTGGCAATTGACTGAGCAGTTTATTTTTATCCATTGCTCGCAACAAACGATGCGCATTAAAATCTCTTTTATTCTGAAAAGTTGTTGTTTGTAGTATCACCATTTTATCCATTCGGTTCTTCCATTTAGAAAGTGGTAACCGAGAAAGGTCAGACGCACTAACTCCAACCCACTCGTTGTCTAATAATTTCCACTCATAATCAACAACAGAAAATGGATAGACAATCTCCACCTGCTCCATCTTAGGTGGTCGGACAGGCATAGGAGATTGTAAATGAAGGTAGTGACTCAAGAAGCGATTAAGTGCCAAAAAACCTTTGTTATTTTGGGCAATCCCTACAAATTGTTGGTCTACTCCATTTCTAAAATCAATTCCGGCAATCGGTTTTACGCCAGCTTTATTGGCTAGGCGAACTACATTTAAGCAGGCCGAGGTATTATTTATATCTGTAACGACCACTTGCTCGTAGCCAAAGTCGAGAGAAAGCTGCACCAACTGCTCAGGTGAAAGTGTACCGTATTTAAAACTGTAATAGGTATGGTTGTTTAATAGCATTTCTACCCTTTAAAGCTTGGTACATCATACTGTTTAATTCCAAGTGCCACTGCTCTCGTTAGCGATCCATCTCCAAAGCGTTTTTTCATGCGATCTATCGCTTGATACAAATTAATTTGCTCCGAAGTGTCTGAAAATAAATTAATCTGATAGCCCCCATTCACTAAGTGACTAAACCGAACACCTACCAATCGCAACAAAACGCGTCGCTGATATAGTTTTAAAAACAATTCTTTCACCACTTTTATCAATTCGTCGTCGTTGGCCGTGTAAGGAATAGAGCGCTGAGTCGTTTGTGTGTCAAAATCTGAATAGCGCACTTTTACCGTTACGCAGGCCGTTAACTTTTCCTTTGTCCGTAGTTTATAGGCTAGTTTCTCCGTCATTGCGATTAGTGTACTGTTCAGTAGTGCCATATTAGTGGTATCGGATGTGAAAGTCCGCTCTGCCGAAATGGATTTTCGTTCAGAATACGGAATCACTGGAGCATGATCGATACCTTGCGCTTTCATCCATATTGCATGGCCGCTTTTGCCGAGCACATTTTCCAATAACTCTATCGGCATCTGTTGCAATGTGAGCACTTTCTCTACGCCCATATTGCGCAATAAATGATAGGTTTTAGCACCGACTTGCGGAATCTTATTGACGGTAAGTGGAGAAAGAAAACCTTTCTCAAACCCCCTATAAACCTGCATTTGCCCGTTGGGTTTTGACTCATTGGTAGCCACTTTTGAAACCGTTTTATTAATGGAAAAACCAAAAGAAATGGGCAGTCCAGTTTCTCGGGTAATTCGCTGTCGTAATTCAGTTGCCAGCTGATAGGCTCCAAAAAACCGATCCATTCCAGTAAGGTCTACATAAAATTCATCGATGGATGACTTTTCGTACATCGGCACCGACTCGGCTACCACCTCCGTTACCATTTTAGAATAATAACTATACCGTTCCGAATCCCCTCCTAATACAATAGCATGTGGGCACAGTCGCCTCGCCATTTTCATTGGCATAGCCGAATGAATTCCATACTTACGCGCTTCATAACTACAGGAAGCCACTACTCCTCGATTACTGTTTCCTCCAATCAGAAGTGGCTTTCCTTTAAGCTGACTATTTTGTAAAATTTCTACCGACACAAAAAAAGAGTCTAAATCCATGTGCACTATATTTCTGTCTTTTTCTCCTGCGTGCATCTTATTTGCTGATTTAATTATTTTTAGTACTTTTGACAATATTAACGTCAATATTTCGTCAATAATTTAGTCAAAATAATTTATCC
>CBFHZL010000055.1:0-17042 GCA_965660325.1 uncultured Acidiluteibacter sp. | reverse complement strand
GCAAAGAAGCTAGACTTGGATACTTTTCTCGAAATATCTGAAGGAGTAGTGAATGCCAAATCAGTTTACGGAAATGCACTAGAAGCCTTAATTGGTGCTATCTACCTCGATAAAGGGTACGAAATAACCAAACGATTTGTAATCGAGCGTATTATTGCAGACCACATTGACGTAGATGCGCTTATCGCCTTAGAGAATGACTTTAAAAGCAAATTAATTATCGCTGCTCAAAAGGCTAAAAAGACACTTAACTTTTCAATAAAACCGATTGAAAATGAAGAATTTAATTACTACATTGCAACCATAGTAATTGAAGAAGTGCCAATTATAGATGGGAAAGGAAACTCTAAAAAAGCTGCTGAACAACATGCGGCACAGCTATTTTTTGAGCGGGGTTTTAAAATTTAACATCTATTTCACATAGCTGAAAACAAGTCGAGCCATGTATTCTTAACTTTGCCCACTAATACTTCTTGCTAATTATGCCAAAATTAACCTTAGATTTAGTAGAAGACTACGACTTTACCTTGATTGGAGTAGTTTGTCACTCAAAAGATTATAAGTTAGCATTTGAATTTAATAAGCTCCTTGGATTCGATTTTATTAGAGAGCAAGACTTTGAACTTAAATTAAAGGAGGAAACGTCCTATTTTGCATTCTTTTGCCACATTGACGAGGAAAACCACCTTGAATATTATCTGATCGCAAACAAGGGTAGCTTTGGAAAACTTGTACCAGAAGAGAAAATTGCTGACTACTTTTTAATCGTAAAAGGAGACTTGGATTCCGATGAGGAAAAAGACGTTTTGCAAAAAGTAAATGAAGTAAAACCGATACTGAAAGCTTACCTAATTGAGGTAGGAGATTTAAAATCTAAAAGAAATTTAATCTTTTAGACTAACTTTAGAATTATGAAATCAACAAAAAAAACGAAAATAGTAGCAACCATTGGGCCTGCGACGTCTTCAAAAAAGATGCTGAAGCAAATCATAGAAGCGGGCGTTAATGTTTGTCGGATAAACTTTTCTCATGGAAGCCATGAAGATCATCTACAAGTAATTAAGCGAGTAGCGGAAATCAATAAAGAGAATGGTTATCACACTGCAATCCTAGCTGACCTGCAAGGGCCGAAAATTAGAATAGGAGAAGTAGAAAACGGCGCAGTAGAGATAACCGCCGGAGAAAAAATTACCTTCACCACTTCTAAAACTACTGGTAATGCCAAGAAGGTATATATCAATTACAGCCAATTTCCAAAAGATGTAAAAGTCGGAGAACGCATCTTAGTTGACGACGGGAAGTTGGCGATGGAAATTATTTCTACCAACAAAAAAGATGAAGCCGTTGCTAAAATCATCAACAGCGGTACACTGTCATCAAAGAAAGGAGTGAATTTACCGAACACAAAAGTTTCTCTCCCGTCGTTAACAGAAAAAGATCGTGTCGATTTAGATTTTGCCATTGAAAATAATGTAGAGTGGATCGGTTTATCATTTGTTAGAAATGCAAGAGATATTATTGAGCTAAAACATATTATAAAAAGTCAAGGAAAAACTTCTCGCGTCATTGCTAAGATTGAAAAGCCTGAAGCGGTAGCAGATATAGCAGACATTATCGACAAAACAGATGGTGTAATGGTGGCTAGAGGTGATCTTGGAGTAGAGATTCCGATGGAGGAAGTTCCATTGGTGCAAAAAGACATTGTAAAACGATGCTTAGTAGCAGCAAAACCCGTTATTATTGCTACCCAAATGATGGAAAGCATGATTACCAATATCAGTCCTACTCGAGCAGAAGTGAATGATGTGGCGAATGCGGTATTGGACGGTGCTGATGCAGTAATGCTTTCAGGAGAAACATCGGTAGGAACTTATCCTTTACAGGTCATTCAAGCAATGGTAAAGATCATTGAACAAATGGAAAAGTCGGAGAGCATTTATCACCAAGAAACAATGCCTACTTCACCCGATGACGAACGTTTTATTTCCGACTCTATATGCTTTAATGCAGGGAGATTGGCGGCTCGAGTGAATGCGAAAGCAATCGTAACCATGACTCATTCTGGATATACAGCAATGAAAATATCAAGTTTCCGTCCAAAAGCAGGAACGTTTGCCTTTACGGGAAATCATGCATTGCTAAACACATTGAGTTTAGTTTGGGGTGTAAGAGGTTTTTACTACGATAAGTTTGTAAGTACAGATCACACCATCGCTGATATAAAATATTTACTAAAAAAACACGGATATGTAGCTGAAAAAGATTTAGTTATCAACCTAGCTAGTATGCCTATCTCAGAGAAAGGACAATCGAATATGCTTAAACTAAGCTATGTAGATTAAACCATAATGAAATCATAGAAAAAAGGCCTTAATGAATTTGATTCGTTAAGGCTTTTTTTAATTCATTTTTGAAAAAATTATAATAGAATAGGATTCGCCTAACCACAGTGAATTGGTAATTTAGGGTCATAAATCAAAGAAGTATGTCTATAAACACAGCATTATTAAAAGAAATATGCGAGATAGCTGGAGCTCCAGGATTTGAGCAACGCATTAGAGAGCTCGTAATTAGAGAAATCACTCCGCTTGTGGATGAAGTAAGCATTAACAATATGGGAAATGTGTACGCCATCAAACGAGGTAGATCAGACAAGCGAGTGATGATTGGAGCGCACATGGATGAGATTGGTTTCATTGTTAATCATATCGATGATAAAGGCTTTGTTCGCTTCCATCCTTTAGGTGGATTTGATCCAAAAACATTAACCTCTCAGCGAGTAATCATTCACGGAAAAGAGGATGTTATGGGTGTAATGGGAAGTAAGCCTATTCATGTAATGTCTCCTGAAGAACGAGCAAAGGGGGCTAAAATAACCGATTACTTCATCGACCTTGGCATGAATAAAGAGGAGGTAGAGAAAATCATTAGCATAGGAGATCCCATAACGCGTTACAGTGAATTAAAAGAGCTTGGTAATTGCGTTAATTGTAAATCGATTGACAACCGGGTATCTGTTTTTATTCTCATTGAGACATTGAGAGAATTAAAAGAGCAAGAAGTACCATTTGATGTATACGGTGTTTTCACTGTACAAGAAGAAGTAGGAATACGAGGTGCAAATGTATCTGCATTGGACATACAACCTGACTTTGGGTTTGGTTTAGATACGACTATTGCGTACGATGTACCTGGTGCTAAGCCAGAAGAAATGGTTACAAAACTCGGTGAAGGTACTGCAATAAAAATCATGGATTCATCGACCATATGTGATTACCGAATGGTAAAATACATGAAATCTGTGGCCGAAAAGCACGCTGTGAAATGGCAACCCGAAATACTACCAGCAGGTGGAACAGACACCTCAGGTATACAACGAATGAATGCTGGAGGAGCTATCTCAGGAGCAATTTCTATCCCTACAAGACACATTCACCAAGTGATAGAAATGGCAGATAAAAGTGATATACGAGCAAGCATCGACTTACTGAAAGTGTGTTTGTCCGAACTGGACCAATACGACTGGAAGTTCTAAATGAAGCGCAGTATTAAAAAAAGGGAGATTGCTGATGGCAATCTCCCTTTTTTATGTTTGTATATTTCAATTTTAAACTGTTCCTATCACATACATCTGCTCCAATGTAGGCGTTGCGCTTCCTCCCTCTTTTTCTAAGGTCACAGCAAACGCTTGAGGATTACCAATGGTTTTCATTTGTTGCATAGCTATTGCGTTGTCCAACACATCAAAAACTCCTAAATCAACTGGTGTTCCATCAACAATAGCCCATAACTGATATTGCATTTCAATTGGAGGTTCGGGCAAACTAGCGATATCAATATAGGTTTCATTCGTATTTTTATTCCAATGAATAAGCGCCAAAGAATTTGGTGATAGCTCTACTCCTTTCATCGGAATAGTAACCGTACCTGTATCTCTCAATATGGATAGTTTGTTTGACGCCACCTCAAAAGAGGTTTTATACGTATCCAAGTTATTGGCCATCACTGAACGTTCTTCGTTCAATTCAGCAATTACAGCATTTGCTTTATTAATGTCTTGATATTGTAAATAATTAAACACCAAACTAACCAATAGCAAAGCGATAGATGCAGCCATCATTAGCCACATTCCAAAATTTGAAGACGAAGATTCGGACTCAGGAGCAATCGACCGCACAGTTGCTGTATTGTTGTCTTCAGCCACTTCCTTATTCTCCTCTTCTAGTGCATCAATAGCACTCAACAGGTTTGCTTTTAGCCCTTCCGACGGTTTCGGCGATTGATTCTCAGCATATATAATTATATCCTGCTCAATTCGCTTTACTTCTTCAAGTAACTCTGGGTATTTTTTAAGCATATCATTTACCGTTGCCAACTCTTCAGACGAGAGGGCTCCTAGAACATAGAGTTCTAATAAACCGGATGATATGAATTCTTCCTTTTTCACCTGTTATCTACTTATAACGTTTCGTAACTTATCTAGCGCAGCTTTTACTCTAGTTTTTACTGTCCCTAATGGAATCTCTAATTCTTCAGACACTTCTTTTTGAGTATATCCCTGAAAATAAATTAGCTTTACTATTGCTAACTGCTCAGGCTTTAGCTGATCGACCACATCTTTCAGACCGATAGTATCTACATTTATAGGATCAACTGTGCCTTCAGAACCATATACGGCATTATCGATTGTTTGGACTTTCTGAGACTTTTTATAGTCCTTTGACCGTGTTACATCAATGGATAGGTTTCTAGCAATATTTAACATCCAAGTGTATAGTCGACCTTTAGAAGCATCGTAAGAGCCAATTTTTTTCCAAATTTTGATGAAGCACTCTTGGAGCACATCTTCAGAAAGCTCTTGATTGTTTAGTACCTGATTAATTACAGCAAACAACGCATGAGAGTAGTTATCATAAAGCATACTCATGCCTTGCTTATCCTTGTTTTTCAACAATCGGATAAGCTCAGACTCATCATGTAGTTGCCGTACTTCTTTACTCATTTGTCGAATTAAAACTGACTTAAAAAGCGTTGATCATTTTCTGAATACAACCTTAAATCATTTACATTAAATTTTAATTGAGCTATTCGCTCAACACCCATACCAAAAGCAAACCCTGAATAAACAGTACTGTCTATTCCTGCATTTTCTAGCACATTTGGATCTACCATTCCACAACCTAAAATTTCTAAATAGCCGGTGTATTTGCAAACATTACAGCCCTTAGATTTACAGATCGTACAAGATACATCCATTTCGGCGCTTGGTTCTGTAAATGGAAAATAAGATGGTCGTAACCGGATCTTAGTATCTTCACCAAACATTTCTTTTGCAAAGTAAAGAAGTGTTTGTTTGAGGTCAGCAAAGGATACATTCTTATCGATATATAGCCCTTCTACTTGATGAAAGAAACAATGCGCTCGCGCAGAAATGGCCTCATTTCGGTATACTCTTCCAGGACTGATTGTTCGAATCGGTGGCTCTGCATTTTCCATCACCCTCACCTGAACTGATGAAGTATGTGTACGGAGTGCTATGTCAGGGTTTTTCTCCACAAAAAAAGTATCCTGCATATCTCTAGCAGGGTGTTCTTCAGGGAAGTTTAATGCTGAGAAGTTGTGCCAGTCATCTTCAATTTCAGGCCCTTCACTAACATTAAAACCAATACGTTTAAAAATTTCTATGATCTCATTTCGAATAATCGATAGTGGATGTCTTGCACCAATTTCTTTCTCCAAAGCAGGACGCGATAAGTCATCCAACGTTTGACCTGCACCAGAAGTAGCATTTCCGTCTGCAGCCTCCGCTTTTAAAGCTTCTAACTTTTGCTGAGCCAATTGCTTCAATTCATTTAGCTCTTTTCCAAATGCCTTTTTCTGTTCATTCGGAACAGATTTAAAATCATCAAAAAGCGCCTTAATGCGTCCTTTACTACCAAGAACTTTTATTCTAAAGGCTTCTATTTCTTGAGCAGATTTACTAGAGAATTGCTCTACCTCAGTTTTTAATTCGTGTACTTTATTCAGCATTTTAGTCGTTTAATACTTTCATTCGAATAATTCGGATATCGCTTTTTGGTCGATCTTTTCCATTGGTTTCAGCTCCTGCAATTCGATCCACCACATCTAATCCTGCTATGACTTCCCCAAAGATAGTATATCCTCCATCTAAATGAGGCGATCCACCGATAGTTTCGTATATTTTTTTCTGTTCTTCCGTATAGTCTACTTTTTTATCATTCTTGATCTTAGGTAGATACTCCCTCGGATATTTTCTTCCTTGAATAATATAAAATTGAGACCCATTACTTCGTTTTGAGGAATTGTACTGATCCGCCTGCCGAGCAGCAGCTAATGCACCTTTCTTATGAATAAACTGCTCGTCTATTTCTGCAGGGATGGTGTAGCCGGGCCCGCCATTTGAAAATACTTTTTGTTTTGATGCTGTTCGAGATTCAGGATCTCCCCCTTGAATCATAAACCCTTTTATCACACGATGAAAAATGGTACTATCGTAATACGACTTTGCCACTAATCCTAAAAAGCTATTGCGGTGCTGAGGAGTCTCTTCATAAAGCTTTACAATAATATTGCCTTCAGTAGTCGTAATAAGAACCTTATTTTGAGCAGATAATTGCACTAAAGAAAGTCCAAAAAACAGGAAAAAAAAGATAATGTGTTTATTCAAAGGTGATATCTTTATATTTGTCACTATAATCAGCTATTTTTAGAAGATGAACAAAGTTATTAAAAATATACTCGGACTAAGTTTCTTATCACTAAGTATTGCACTCACATTCACATCGTGCAAAAAAGAGGTGCAACCTGAATTAATCTTAACCGTAGAGAATGAACTTGGTCAGCCATATAGAAACATACGTGTGGCAGTTTTTGCGAGTGAATTAGAAAATGCCTTACTAGATCCTATCGTATTGGATTCAGGCAGAACAGATGCAGTAGGTGTATACCGGAAAAAATTCATCAATACGGTAATAGTTGATGTCGCAGCATTTAGACTTGACTCACTTGGCGATACCACCCAATTTGCAATGCGAACAATAAGAGTAGAAGAAAAAAGACAACGCTCTAGAGACAACTTTGTCCGCAGAACATTGATTTTACCGAATTAATTTATTGTCTACAAAATAATCAACAATCGCTTGCTTCATCATTTGTGTTTGCTGACTTGCTTTTAAAAAAGGCAGTTTTTCAGTGGCCTCCCAGTGTGGCCATTCGTCTTTATCAATTCCTGTAAACGTATAATATCCGTACTTACTTAATAGCGTGCAAACCGCTACATGGATTACGTCTAACTTCTGGTCTTTACTAAACTTTTTGTAGCCATGCCCGAGTTCTTGCACGCCTATTAAAAAAAGTAAGCTTTGCATATCTACGTCTGCGCCAAAACGATTTTCCACCACTGAGGTGACCTTTTCCCACTTTTTTTCAAATGTTTCTTCCATAGTTTGCAAAATTAATTAATAGTTTAGCATTAGATTATGAATTACCTCGATATTATCATCTGTATTCCGTTAGCTTGGGCACTCTACAAAGGTTTTAGAAAGGGGCTTATTTTAGAAATTGCTTCACTGGTTTCATTGGTGATTGGTATTTGGGCGGCTTATCAGTTCTCAGCAACTACAGGCGACTACTTAATAAAGTACTTTACATTAAGCAATAACGTACTTCCTTTGGTCTCGTTTATTGTCACCTTTCTTGTCGTAGTAATCGCCATACATTTCTTAGCAAAAGCGCTAGAGCGAATCATAAAACTAGCTGCTTTAGGATTAATCAATCGACTTGCAGGGGCGCTTTTTTCCTTCTTGAAAGTAGGGCTGATTGTTGGTACCTTGCTCTACGCCGGTAGCTTAATTGACGATTCAGTGGGTGTATTGCCCAATGATATAAAAAAAGAATCTTTGGTTTATGAGCCAATTATATCGGCACCCCCAAAGATGCTTCCTATGCTTAAAGACTTAGACTTTAAATCCAGTCTTTCTGATTTTCAATTGGATTCTAGTCTTGTATCGCCTTAATTCCCGGCAGCACCTTACCTTCCATATATTCAAGCAGTGCGCCGCCTCCAGTAGAAATGTAGCTCACTTGGCTATTAAAACCAAACTTATTGATTGCTGCGGCAGAATCTCCGCCTCCAATCAATGAGAAAGCTCCATTCTTTGTAGCTTCAGCCACCGCTACCGCAACTCCTTTAGTTCCTTTTTCGAAGTTGGACATCTCAAAAACGCCCATCGGTCCATTCCAAATTATCACACGAGATCGTTTGATAATGGTAGCAAACTCTTCCGTTGCCTTTGGACCAATATCTAGCCCCATAAAACCGTCTTTGATTTCCATATTATCTGCAATGGCGCGCTCCGCAGTATTTGAGAATCCTTTGGCCGTAATGGAATCAACAGGTAGTTGCACATTTACATTTTTCTCAGCGGCTAAATTTAAAATGGTCTGGGCTAAATTTACCTTATCCAATTCTACCAAAGAATCACCAATCTTTCCGCCTAGCGCTTTAAAGAATGTATAAGCCATTCCTCCACCAATCAACAGATTGTCTACTTTGTCTAGCATTTGCTCGATAAGTAATATTTTATCCGACACTTTAGCTCCACCCATAATAGCGGTAATGGGTCGATTATCTGATGTTAATGCTTTTTCTACGGCATTTAATTCTTGTTCGATTACACGACCAAACATTTTGTCATCTGGGAAAAATTGAGCGATCACAGCAGTAGAAGCATGTGCACGGTGAGCAGTTCCAAAGGCATCGTTTACATACGCATCGCCCAATTGTGCGAGCTTACGAGCAAAGTCAATGTCTCCATCAGTCTCCTCATTGTAAAAGCGCAAGTTTTCCAACAAAACCACTTCTCCATCCTGCGCTGCATTGATTTCATCCTCGGCTGGCTGCCCTACGCAATCACTTGCGAAGTGGACCGGAAGCTCCAACCTTTTCGACATCCCTTCAACCAAATGTTTCAGGCTAAACTTATCGTTTGCCATCCCCTTTGGGCGGCCTAAGTGTGACATTAATACTGGAAGACCACCTCCATCTACAATCTGCTTTATAGTTGGTATAGCAGCGTCAATTCGGGTGTAATCAGTAATGGAATAAGCGTCATTGAGTGGAACATTAAAGTCCACTCTAACCAATACCTTTTTACCTTCAAAATTATAATTGTCTAATGTTTTCATATCTGTAGATCGATTTTTCGATGTATTAGATCACAAAAGTAACTTTTCAAAAATAAATGTCCATGGTTTTTATCAATCACTTCTGAAATGCAATTCGCATTGGCTATTTTTGAAGTAGATTTTATAAAAGTTATGCAGTTTAAGCACATCATCGGTCAAGAGGAAATTAAAAAACGACTTATTCAGAGTAGCAAAAGTGGCAGAATTAGTCATGCTCAACTATTTGTGGGTGGCGATGGATCTGGAAGTTTAGCAATGGCTATTGCTTATGCGCAGTATATCAATTGTCTTGCCCCTACAGATACTGATAGTTGCGGTGCGTGTAGCTCTTGTGTGAAGTATGAAAAATTAGCACACCCAGACTTAACATTTTCTTATCCAATTGCAAATAAGGATTCTAAAAGAAAATGGGTCAGCAAAGATTTTTTAGCAGAGTGGAGAGATGCTATTGCTGAAAATGCATACTTAAGCTATGCTGAATGGTTTAAGCAGTTAGATATTGAAAATAAATTAGGTGCTATTTCTGTAGCAGAAAGTGCAGAGGTACTAAAGTCAATTATCTACAAACGTTTTGAAGCAAAGTATAAAGTCGTAATTATTTGGCACGCTGAAAAATTAAACGTGGATGCCTCTAATAAGCTTCTGAAATTTATAGAAGAGCCAGCTGATAATACGTTGATTATATTAATTACGAATGAATCGGAAGGACTCCTGCGCACCATTCTATCCAGAACACAACAAATACGATTTAACCCAATTGATTCGGCATCATTGGCCACCTATATCAACGAAACGTATCAGCTAGGTGAAGAGAAGTCTGCTCAGATTGCAGCATTTAGCAATGGCGACTACAACGCAGCTGTGAGGTTAGCAGAGCAAGGCGGAGAGTCTGATTATTTTGACTTATTCAAACAATGGATGCGCATGTGCTTTGCAGGTAAGTTGCCGCCACTGATTGATTGGATTGAATTGATTAGCGGAAAGGACTACGGCAGAGAATACCGAAAAAACTTTATTGAGTATTGCTTGCGCTTATTGCGTGAGAGTATCATTAGTAATTATGCCGATGATAGTTTACTCCGTTTAAGCCCCGGAGAAGAGCAGTTTCTAACCAAGTTTGCTCCATTTGTTCACACAAACAATGTCCTTGAAATGATAGCGTTATTCAATGATGCGCACTATCATATTGTTCGAAATGCGAACCCTAAAATGGTATTTTTCCACCTTTCTACTAGAGTCACGAAACTATTAAGAACCAAAAATGTAAATTTGTAAGATTGTAATAATTATTCGACCCTTATTTTAGGGCACTAGATATAAATATAGAAGAGATATGGGATGTGGAAGTTGTTCTACTGGTGGAGATGGAACTCCTAGAGGTTGTAAAAATAATGGCACTTGTAGTTCAGGAGGATGTAATAAACTAAACGTTTTTAACTGGTTGGCAAACATGGAATTGCCAAACAACCAAACACCATTTGATATGGTTGAGGTACGGTTTAAAAATGGTCGAAAAGAATTCTTTAAAAATCACGAAAACCTGCCAATTTATGTTGGTGATGTGGTGGCTGTAGAAGCTTCTCCAGGTCATGACATTGGTGTGGTTTCACTTACTGGCGAGCTAGTAAGGATACAAATGCAAAAGAAAAAAACATTTGGAAAAACGGAAGAGGTTAAAAAGCTCTATCGAAAAGCGAAGGAGAACGACATTGAAAAGTGGAAAGAGGGCCAAAAGCGTGAAAACGAAGGTATGCCAATTGCTAGACGGTTAGCAATCGAGCTAAACCTATCCATGAAAATTAGTGATATCGAATTTCAAGGAGACCTTTCAAAAGCTATTTTTTACTACACGGCTGATGAGCGAGTTGACTTTAGAGAGTTGATTAAAAAACTTGCTGAAGCATTTAAAGTGCGCATCGAAATGCGACAAATTGGTATGCGACAAGAAGCCGGAAGATTAGGTGGAATAGGCTCCTGTGGAAGAGAATTATGTTGTTCAACTTGGTTGACGGACTTTAGATCAGTATCGACTTCTGCAGCGCGCTATCAACAACTTTCGTTGAACCCAATGAAATTAGCCGGCCAATGCGGTAAGCTGAAATGCTGCTTAAACTTTGAACTTGATGCATACATGGATGAGTTGAAAGGATTTCCAGACATCAAAAAGAAACTTAAAACAGCTAAAGGCGACGCCTTCTATCAGAAGATGGACATCTTTGGGAATAAAATGTGGTATTCTTACTTTGAGGAACCAGGTAAATTTATTGAGCTACCGCTTGATAGGGTAAATGAAATAATGGCGATGAATGCAGAAGGTAAAACACCATCGGAGCTCATCGACTTAGAAAATATTGTGATTGAGGTAGCCACTCCTGATTATGCGAATGTGGTTGGTCAAGACGATTTAACACGATTTGATCGCCAAAAGAAAGCGAAAAAGAAACGTAAAAAGCGTCCTGCTAAAGCTGGAAACAATCCAAACCAAGACAATAGGAATAAAGGCCCAAGAAATCAACAAGGTAATGGCGAACGACCAAATACAAAACGCCCTAATCGGAAAAAGAGGCCAAGTAATGCTAATAAAGAAAGTGGCGACAAAACGAACACCGTAAAAAAAGAGGGTGCCCCAGAAAGGGCAAAAACCAATCAAAACAACAAACCTACAGCGGAAGGACAGCCTCCCAAAAAGAAAAAACGCCCTTTTAAAAGAAAGCCGAAACCAAATAGCGACGATCCAAAATGAAGCAATTCACCTACATAGGTTTTGCAATACTTTTATCACTCCTGCTAAATGCGTGTGATAGCAATAGGGTATTTGACAAAAATTTACCATTGGAAGATGCTGTATGGGACAGAAACCAAATTGCTCGATTTGATGTAGAAATTGACGATACGACTGCTCAATATTCTCTTTTTGTAAACGTTAGAAATGCAGGACAATATCCGTATAGAAACATTTACCTTTTTACTCAAATTCAAAGCCCTAATGGGCAATATGCTAGAGATACTGCAGAATTTATATTGGCAGACGGAAGAGGAAATTGGCTAGGTAAAGGAATAGGTGACCTTTGGGAATACCAATTTCCATACAAACAAAACGTAATGTTTCCGAGCAAAGGCACCTACCGTATTGAATTGGAGCAAGCCATGCGAGATAAAGAATTGAAATACATCACAGATATAGGCATCCGAGTAGAAAAAGTAGTAGATTAAAACAATGGGTAAAAAAGTCAATCAAGAAAAAAATAAACAGAAAAAAAGTGTTTGGTTTTGGGTGCTTTTATTCTGGTGCGCGGTACTTATACCTATTGGTGGATTTACTTTTATTATTTATGGTACTGCTCACGAATGGTTTGGAGAACTTCCAAGTTTTGAAGAACTAGAGAATCCAAAAAGTAATCTGGCGTCGGAAGTATACACTTCTGATGGAAAGGTTTTAGGAAAATACTTTTATCAAAACCGAACCAATGCCAAATTTGAAGAGCTATCACCTTATTTATCACAAGCTCTAATTGCAACAGAAGACGAACGTTATAACGAACATTCTGGAATCGATTTTAGATCACTAGGACGTGTTTTTATTGGCTTAATCACCGGAAAAACCGGCAGTACAGGAGGCGGTTCTACAGTAACTCAGCAGCTGGCAAAAAATCTATTTCCACGAAGAGAACTAACAAAATTTCAGCTCGTAATGCGGAAATTTAAAGAGTGGGTTATTGCTGTTCGCCTAGAGCGCCAATACACCAAGGAAGAGATTATTGCGATGTATTACAATACCTTCGATTTTGTAAACAATGCCGTAGGAATTAACTCCGCCGCTACTGTCTATTTTAATAAAAAGCCAATAGATTTAAACGTCACTGAATCAGCTATGCTGGTAGGAATGCTTAAAAACCCTGCGCTTTTTAATCCATTGCGTTTTGAAGATACGACCATTCATAGAAGGAATGTCGTTTTAGCACAAATGATGCGAGCAGAGTTGATCGATAGGCCTGCATTTGATTCATTAAAAACCTTACCCCTTGGAATAGAGTTTCAGCGCGTAGATCATAAAGAAGGAATTGCACCCTATTTCAGAGAAATACTCCGTGCAGACCTAAGAAATATATTCAACGAAGTAGACTCAGCTACAGGTGAGCTGAAGTATCGAAAAGCGAATGGTAAGCCCTACAATATTTATAAAGATGGATTACGAATTTACACCACGATAAATTACGATATGCAGCAGTATGCTGAGTGGGCGATGACGAAGCATCTTGGTGGTGAGTTGCAAGAAGATTTTTTTAATGACTTAAAAAAGAAAAAGAAAAATCCTTTCGACTGGAGAGTAACAAATAAACAAGTAGATCAGATTTTGAATGCTGCCATGCGCAGAACTGATCGATACAATGTATTGGTGGGTGTGCAGTGCGCCAACTGCGGAAGACGCGGAAAGTATGTAAATGAAATTACCGAAGATGGTGTTCAGTACTTTGAATGTTCTGCAGAAGATTGCCTGCATAAAAGGAAAGTTACCCCAAAGGATTCAATAGCGTCTATATTTAATACACCGGTGCCAATGACGGTTTTCTCTTGGAAAGGAGAAATTGACACAGTCCTTTCGCCAATGGATAGTATTCGATATTATAAAAGCTTTCTGCAGAGTGGTTTAATGTCAATGGATCCGAATACAGGATACATAAAAGCTTGGGTTGGTGGAATCAATAGCAAGTTTTTTGCATACGATCACGTAGCGCAAAGTAAACGACAAGTAGGTTCTACCTTTAAGCCATTTATGTATGCAGTAGCTATAGATGAGGGATACTCTCCTTGTTACGAAGTGCCCAATGTACCTGTGGTATTTAAACGTGGTGAATTTGGATTGCTTAAAGATTGGGAACCTCAGAACAGTGATCCTAAAGATATTGGCTATAACGTAACACTCAAATACGGACTAGCCAATTCGATGAATACCGTGTCATCATTTCTTATGAAGAAGTTTGGTCCAAATAGGGTGGTGAAAATGGCTAGAAATCTAGGGATTAAAAGTCATTTGGACCCAGTACCATCGCTAGTTCTCGGAGTTGCTGACTTATCAGTTTATGAAATGGTAGGCGCTTTTGGAACATTTGCCAATAAAGGTATCTTTACAGAACCGGTATACCTAACTCGGATAGAAGATAAAGACGGAAACATCATCAAGGAGTTTATTCCGGAGACCAAAGAAGTCATTAGCGAGGAGACGGCCTACACCATGGTGAGTTTACTAGAAGGAGTTACTTCATACAATTACAATAAAGATAAAGGAAAGAAGACTGCAGGTACAGGTGTCCGTTTAAGATTTGATAGTCGAGATTATGGTGGTTTTAAAGGACCGATAGCAGGAAAAACTGGCACCACTCAAAACAACTCTGATGGATGGTTTATCGGAATGATGCCTAACTTAGTAACTGGAGTTTGGGTAGGAGCAGAAGATCGAAGTGTACGCTTTTCTAGAACCGCCTTTGGACAAGGGGCAAATATGGCGCTCCCAATTTGGGGTTATTACATGCAAAAAGTACTAGCAGACACCACTTTGGGTGTGAAAAATAATGCTTTTGAAAAGCCACAAAACGAATTGCGGATCAACCTCAACTGTGATGAAATATCCAACGAGGTAAATTTTAATACCAATAGTTCAGAACCTGATTTTAATAACTAATGAAAAAAGTTGTAGCAAATGCCGAAGAGGCAATAAAAGGAATTGAAAGTGGAATGACATTAATGTTAGGAGGTTTCGGTCTGTGCGGAATACCTGAAAAATGCATTGATGCACTATCTAAAAAGCCAATAACTAACCTAACTTGTATTTCTAATAATGCAGGAGTAGACGATTTCGGACTTGGATTTTTGCTAAAAAACAAGCAAATCAAAAAGATGATTTCTTCTTATGTCGGTGAAAATGATGAATTTGAACGACAAATGCTCAGCGGAGAATTAGAAGTAGAGTTAACGCCACAAGGAACGCTAGCAGAAAAATGCAGAGCAGGTGGTGCAGGAATTCCGGCTTTTTATACTCCTGCAGGGTTCGGGACAGAAATAGCTGAAGGAAAAGAGACCAAAGAGTATGATGGTAAAATGTACATTCTGGAAGAAAGCTTGGTAGCCGACTTTGCCATCGTGAAGGCTTGGAAAGGCGACACCAAAGGAAATTTGGTTTTTAAAGGAACAGCTAGAAACTTTAACCCAGTGATGGCTACTGCAGGAAAAATTACCATTGCAGAAGTTGAGCACTTAGTGGAACCGGGAGAGCTTCACCCAAATGAAATACATACCCCAGGAATATTTGTACACCGAATATTTGAAGGGAAAGATTATGAGAAAAGGATTGAACAACGAACTATTTCTCAGAAATAGTTTAATGTAGCAATTTTTTCAATGTATCAATATAACAATGGAATGAATTGCTGCGCAAATCATATAATTAAGACATTGTTATATTGTTAAATTAGCACATTGTTACATTAATTAATTGGTAAATTAAAAAACCATACAGAAAGAAAATATTATAGTTTCAAAAACGATTACGTTTTCGCTTAATATTATCTCTTATGCTGAATTACTTGAAGAAAAGAAAAAGTTTGTAATTGCAAGACAACTTTTAAAGAGTGGGACTTCAATTGGAGCTAATGTTCATGAAGCACAGAATAGTGAAAGTAGAGCAGATTTTATTCATAAAATAAAGATTGCTGCAAAGGAGGTTGAAGAAACGAAGTATTGGTTAACACTTTGCAAACAAGCAGATAGTTATCCATTTGATAAAAATTTAGAAGCACAAATAAATGAGATTGGTTTAATTATATATAAGATTCTATCAAGCTCAAAGAAGTTACAGTAGATAAAGCAATAAGTGATTATACTTAAACGTAGAGTCAGTGAAGAACTGTTATATTATTCAATTAGTAAATTGCTACATTAACTAATTGATGCATTGATAAATTGATACATTGGTAAATTAAAAAATTGATATATTAAACAGATGTTAGACAAAAACGGAATAGCAAAACGCATAGCACAAGAATTAGAAGACGGTTTTTACGTGAACTTAGGAATAGGAATACCTACATTGGTGGCCAACTATATCCCTGAAGGAATAGATGTAACGCTACAGTCTGAAAACGGATTGTTAGGAATGGGACCCTTCCCGACAGAAGAAAACGTAGATGCTGATTTAATCAATGCGGGAAAACAAACCATTACAACTCTTCCAGGCTCTGTGTTTTTTGACTCTGCCATGAGTTTTGCCATGATTAGAGGTGGTAAAGTGCAACTAACAGTTCTTGGAGCGATGGAAGTTTCCGAAACCGGAGATATTGCCAACTGGAAAATACCAGGCAAAATGGTAAAAGGAATGGGCGGTGCAATGGATTTAGTTGCTTCTGCAGACAACATTATTGTCGCTATGATGCATGCCAACAAGGCAGGCAAGTCAAAGTTGTTGAAGAAATGTAGCCTACCACTTACCGGTGTAGGATGCGTTAAGAAAATCGTTTCAAATCTAGCAGTAATAGATGTTACCGAAAGAGGTTTTGAATTAAAAGAACGCGCCCCAGGCGTTACTGTAGATGAAATTATTTCTTTGACCGAAGGAACGCTCATTGTAGAGGGAGATATTCCTGAGATGAAGATATAATTAAATGAACTTCAGAAAAATTTTATTAACGCAACAGAGCTTTTTAGTTGCTACCATAATATCAATATTTCTGATAGTTCAACATAGTGCGTATAATCAATGGGATAATGAGCCAAATCCCGAGTGTTTTACTTGGGATATTTTTGGCTACTACTTATACCTTCCTGCGGTATTCGAGAATAAT
>CBFHZL010000054.1:0-17069 GCA_965660325.1 uncultured Acidiluteibacter sp. | reverse complement strand
AAATCAGAGGGCTGTAGCTATAAAAAACCTAAAAACTGACGCAATAACTTTCAAGTGGGAAATAAAAGAAAAGGCAAATGAGTGGGATAGAATAGTAAATCCATATATGTTCCCAAATAAGGATCTTATTTACTTTTATACTGATAAGACAGGACTAAGAAAAATCGACTCCTCAGGGAATATGATATGGTCGCAAGATAGCATTTTAGCTCACCATTCACTCAATCCGGACAGCTCAGGTAATCTATGGGTTTGCACCAAAAAGCCACCGAGAGGAGAGGCAACAGGAAAGTATCATATTGATAGAAAAGATGTTTATTATGACGACGACTACATTACTAATGTAGATGCTAATTCAGGTAAAATCTTATTTAACCAGTCTGTAACTTCCATATTAAAATCTAACAGTTTAGCCTCTTACCTCTTACAAGCATCAACCATTACTGACCCGATTCACTTAAATGATGTAGAACCTGCGCTTAAAACTACCAAACACTATAATGAGGGCGATGTATTTCTTAGCATAAAACAATCGTGTATTATTTTACACTACCGCCCCGAAACCAATAAGGTGTTAAAAGTTATAGAAGGTCCTTTTTCTGGACAGCACGATGTTGATTTTTTCAATGACACAAGCTTGACTATTTTCAATAACAATGCTTACACTGATTGGAAGGTAGACTCTAAAAAGAAACCCAAAAATCAACCAATTGACGCAGGTGAGTTTAATTCCAATATTGCAAGATATAGTTTCATCCACCAGAATATAGAAATTATAGAAAGTACCGTGTTCGACGATAACGGAATTTTTACGACTACCGAGGGTTTACATGAATACATCAATGATTCAACTTATTTTGTGGAAGAACAAAACGTAGGTTACTATTGGGTGGTTCAGAATGGGCAAGTACTTTATAAAAATGTTTTTAAATCCCAACACGAAGGGCATTGTCACCTTCCAAATTGGGCAAGAATAATAAAAGAATAATGGAGCTATTATACATCGGCCCTGGGATGGGCATCGGAAGCATCATCTTAATATTTATTATCGCAGGAATAGTGCTAGCAGCATTCGGATATATTATCTGGCATAAAGTAAAAACACTATTTAAAAAGAAGAAGTAAGCGTGGTTCTATATTACTTTATTCTAGTCATTGGTTTCTTTTTCCTAGCGCTGTTTATAAAATATTATCGTGGTCAATTTTACACCTTAGCGGATAGTAGCTTAAGGTTGGTAGATACGCTACTTCTTAAAATTGATGAGGATGAGAAAGTAAAACTAGTGCAAAAGCAAAATAACCGGCTGTTACTGTCATTGTTCAAAGTAACATTAGTTATGGCTACTGCCATAATTCTAGCAGGTATTCCAATTTACTTGTATTTAGTATACTACGATGTTGCCTATGCGGACATCACCTTTACATCCTTTGTGGCTATTATCGCCATATCCATAGGTTCTACATTTGGCTTTCTTATTCCAATTAACAAATCCAAGACTGAAGGTTATTCTGAGCTATCTCAGCTTCTACATAGGCTAGTGCTAAATAATTACGCTGTTGCATATCGACTGTTTAAACTTGAATTAAAGCAGCTGAAAAAACACCCCCCAACCAGCGATGAGAAATTCTTGATCGTATCTGGATTGGCTAGAGCAGGAACAACCAGCTTAATGAATAAGCTTGCAGAAAGTGATCAGTACACCTCGCTGAACTATTCAAATATGCCGTTCTTAACTTCCCCAAATATTTGGAGAAAGTTTTACAACCCAAAGGAAGAAAAACAAAAAGAGCGAAGTCATAAAGATGGTATCTTAATCGGACTCTCATCCAATGAAGCATTAGAGGAATACTTTTTTAAAATGCTTTCCAACGATTCATATATCACGGAAAACTCATTAAATCAATATGAAGTAACTGAAAGCGAATACAATGATTATATAAATTATCAGCGTATCATACTAAAGAACGGGGACAGTACCTACCTCGCTAAAAATAACAACTTTGCTCTGAGGTATCAGTGTATAAGAGAATACAATAAAGACTTTGTAATTGTTTTCATGTTCAGAGACCCCGTTTCTCACGCTGCTTCACTCCTTGAAAAACATAAAGAATTTAGTCTGCTGCAAACAAAGGATAATTTTGTATTGGAGTACATGAATTGGCTTGGCCATCACGAATTTGGAATAAATCAAAAGCCATTTCAATTTGCCGACGATTCAGCCCAATATGCCAAGGATAAAAACTCAATTGATTATTGGTTGCAGATTTGGATTAACTACTACACGCACCTATTATCAATCGACAAAGAGAATGTATTGTTTATAGACTATAATGATTATTGTATTGCTCCAAATGCTACGTTAAATTTCATTCAAAAGCATCAGGGATCTGAGGCAACCTTTTCAGGCATTCCCGCATATGAAAACAAAAGAGCAGTAAATTACGATTGCTCCCAAGCACTTAAAGATAAGGCTTATACTATTTTCGACGAATTGAAAAATCTAAAAATAGATACAGACCCTAAGTAATGAAACGGTGTTGAAGTGCACTAACCTTTCGGTATTGCATCAATTAGTCGTTTAGTGTATTCTTTTTCAGGGTTTTCATAAATAGCTTCAGCTAAACCCATTTCTTCAATTTTTCCCTGATTCATCACAATCATGCGGTCAGACATGTATTTTACAACTGACAAATCATGCGAGATAAAAATATAGGTGAAACCAAAATCCTTTTTCAAGTCATTCAACAGGTTCAAGACCTGCGCCTGCACTGATACATCTAATGCTGATACAGATTCATCACAGATTATAAAACGCGGGTTAACAGCCAAAGCTCTAGCAATGCAAACCCGTTGGCGCTGACCACCACTAAACTCATGCGGATATCGGTTATACATCTCAGCAGATAGCCCTACTTTTTCTAAAAGCTCCTCTACTTTTTGTTTTCTCATTTTCCCATCAACCCCTATGCCGTGTACATCCATGGGTTCCTTTATGGCTGCACCTATGGTCATTCTAGGGTTTAAAGATGAATAGGGATCTTGAAATATGATTTGAAGCTCCTTACGATACGTTCGCATCGATTTATTTTCTAACTGACACAAGTCATTCCCTTTGTAAATAACAGCGCCTGCCGTTGGTTTAATTAGCTGTAAAATAGCACGCCCTAGCGTAGTTTTCCCACAACCCGATTCTCCCACTAAGCCGAGTGTTTCCCCAGGGTAAACATCAAAACTTAAATCATCAACTGCTTTTAACACTTCCTTAGTGCCTCCTAACCAACTTTTTTTGACTGGATAATGCACGCTCAAATTCTTAATTTGAAGCAATGGATCTTGACTATAGAGGTTCTGTTGATGTTGATTCCGTTCAACACTGGAAATAACAAGACTATTGATGATATCATTCACAGAGGACGCCCGCTGAATCATTTGACCTGACTCGTCCACTTCTAGAAAATCACGGACAGTAGGCAGCTTGCTCAATATTTTATCCATCGGTGGACGACAAGCAAGCAAGCCTTTAGTATAAGCATGTTTAGGAAAATTAAATACTTGATCTACTTCTCCTTCTTCTACAATATCCCCACGATACATCACCACTACTCGATCGGCAATTTCGGCTACTACGCCTAAATCATGGGTGATAAATATAATGCCCATCCCATGCTTTATTTGAAGCGATTTAAGCAACTCCAGAATGGATTTTTGAACCGTTACGTCCAAAGCAGTAGTTGGCTCATCTGCGATCAAAATATCAGGATTACATGAAATAGCCATGGCAATCATGACTCGTTGTTTTTGCCCTCCTGAAATTTGGTGGGGATAGCTTTCATATATTGCTTCAGGGCGAGGAAGCAATACCTCTTTAAACAATTCAATGGTTCTCTCCTTAGCGGCCTTCTTGGATAAACCGAGGTGAAGTATCAATGCTTCCGCCACTTGATCGCCGCATTTAAAAACGGGGTTCAAGGAAGTCATGGGTTCTTGAAATATCATGGCAATTCGATTACCTCGATAGGTTCGCATTTCATGATCAGCTAGACTGGTAAAATTTACTGTTGTTTGTTCGTCTTGATGAAAAATAATCTGACTCTCTTGACTAATCTTTCCAGGTTTTTTAATCAACCCCATAGCAGAGAGAGAAGTAACCGATTTACCTGAACCAGACTCCCCAACAATCGCTAGAATCTCCCCTTTATTTAAACGAAAGCTGATGCCATTAACAGCAGGCTTAACCTTCTTATCAGCGGAAAAAGAAGTGGTGAGTGATACTACATCAAGCAATGGTTTACTCATGATCTACAAATTCTAGTGGGTACAGCATCTTTATGCCCATCGTACCACGAAACGTATACTTGTTAAATAGCTTTGGATTGAAATCAAAGATAATACTACTATCACGTACACCATTCATAGTTAAAAGTGAGTCAGAAGTAGCTCTCTTCAAAAATGGTTGAAAATGAATATCATGGTATTCCAACGGAAGGTTAGATAGCTTCGCAAACATACTTCCATTTTTATTTCGGTTATTATAGCGTACCCGCTGATCGAACTTTATCTTGGTAAAACCCATTGCTGAGATTTCAAAATGGATAAACTCATCGTTGGAGTAAAGTTGAAATTCACCATTTGCATCAGAAAATGTATTTGCCGCGATGTTCCAGTAATTGGTCCATCCTCTGATTACTGCACCTTCAATGGGGTCTCCTGTTAATCCATTTATTAGCTTGCCAGTAATTCGAATGTTTTCATAGCCTAACATGTTAGAATAGTTTGGGAGACAATCACACGTTCCTGAGGGTTTCATTGATTTCAGTTCGTTTACGGCCAATGCAGCCGCCTTAGGGGATCCATAAATTATGTCGCTGCTATCATTAAAGTAAGTAATTCCCTCATGATTGAGTAAAGAGGTATTGTTGTGTTCAAAATTAGTTCCCCAGTTCACATCTTGGTATTGCCACCATCCAAACCCACTGCCGCCACAATTAATCGTTCGTTGATAAGCTTCATACATAAACTGCCTTTGTTCTAAAAAAGAGATAGAATCATTATCCGCCGGCAAGGAGGTTTCCGTAATCATCCATGGTTTATTACTGTATTTCGACCACCAATAAATCTCATTCGGCACACGCAATGGGTGATAGGTATGAAAAGAAATAAAATCCAATGGAAAAGTAGATGGGTCCCATTCAAAAACTTCTAGAGGCTCTCCAAAGCCAATCGTTGAAAGTTGATTTGGAGCAACCGAGTCCATTAGCTCTACCCAAGAACGAACTAATTCATAAGCACTTTCTTTAGATCGCTGACGAACCTTATAGTCATCTGATTCAGCGTTATCAAAATACAAAGGCTCATTAAAAAAGTCATAACAAAAGACGGTGTTATCATCCTTAAACAGGCGCATCATGTCTTTTATGAACTCCATTCGAGCAGCATTCTGATCTTTATCTAACCTTGGTGTAGGTAGCAGTATCATTACCTTCAATTGATTTTGCTCGGCTAATTCCATAATTTGCTTGGCAGCCTTTTCATATTCTTTTTTAATACTCCCGTATGACTTAAGGTCAAACGAACCATCTGGGCGATAACATTTAATTAAATGATCTCCATTTTCAGCAAACTCCTTTCCTGTAAGTCCAACCAACCGGATAGTATTAAAACCTAAATGGTTAATATATTTAAATTGTGAGTTTAATCGGTCTAAATAATCCGCTTTTGAGCTACCTTCATGATGAGTAGTTGAATCGTACTGAATGTTGGGCACTGGGATAATCTCACCGTCCACTGTCATAAACTCTACCATGTAATTAATCAGCATCGGGAAAAAAGCGGAATCTTTTTCCATAAATTGGTTGCCTTCCAGATAAACGAAACCAGCTTTCCTAGCTTTAGAGTAATCCTTTGAAGATTCATTCCCACAGGAATACTGCAGAATAAATATGCACGCTAAGAGTAGTGTGATAGTAGCTTTCTTTATCATCTTTTTTATGCGATAATTACTGATTTTGGGTCGAGCAGCTCATCCCCTTTATACTTTAAAATTAATTGTGCTACTGCTACCACATCCCTTTGGCAGTACTCTACTATTCTAGGCAAGTCTTTGTCTTGCCAATAGACCCTTGCTACATCGCTACCATCCATATCTGACTTAGGTGTGGGAATACTAAACAATGTAGTTAATACATCTAAAGAAGTATAATGCTTGTAATCCCCAAACTTCCATAATTGCAAGGTATCTAGGTGTTGAATCTCCCATGGCTTTCTCCCTGCAGTATCCAACAAGTAAGGCAGTTTTAGTCCATTCACCAGCATTCGTCTAGCGATATAAGGAAAATCGAATTCTTTGCCATTGTGCGCACAGAGCAAATAGTCCGATGCTTTAAAATGGTTTCTCAATAGGGCTGAAAAATCAACTAAAAGTTGTTTCTCATCGTCTCCGTAAAATGATTTTACACGCAAGCTATTCTTGCCTTCAATACTTCTAATAATCCCGATAGAGATACAAATTATTTTTCCAAATTCGGCGTAAATACCTGCTCTTTCGTAGAGGGATTCAGGTGTTTCTTCATCATTACCAATATATCCTGATTTGCGCTCCCATAAGCGCTTCCATTTGTCCGATAGCAAATCATGAGACGGAAACAACGGGACCGTTTCGATATCGATAAAAATAACCTTCTCCAATTTTATTTGATCGAGCATGCGTCTAGGTTTCTAGGTTTGCTATAAAGGTAATAGGAATTTGTGGTATATTTCTACCGAATTAAAACACCTGGTTTTGCAATGACAGGCACGTCAGTAAAATTCTTATCTTGAATGGTTTCCGGAAGGAAAATATACTTTTTATCATACATTACACCGTCCATTTGAAAGCTTACCCAATATTGATTATTCAGATGAAATACATCTTCCATTATTGACTCTATTCGGGCGTAACTAAAAGGAGGTAAATCAGCAATCATATGACGGAGAACAGATGTTTGTATCATCTCATCATCATCTTTCTTAAATCCACTGGAAGTAACTAATACGTTCTTTAAGTCAGCTTGATTTTCATTGATTAAATAAACGTACCAACCACGCTCTCCTTCCACTTCTTCATTAATTATGGCTACCGATACTCCTTTTACTTCCGGTATTTGAAAATCCTTTCTCATCTCACTACAATTATACTCTTACTCCCATTACAATAATGTCGTCCACCTGCTCTTCTTGTCCCATCCAAGAAGTAAGAAATTCATTTAATCGTTCGGATTGCTCCTCCATCGGCAGATGGCAAATTGATAATAGTAATTCCCTAAACCTACGATACATCATTTTTTTAGATCTTGGTCCTCCAAACTGATCAGCATAGCCATCTGAAAAAACATACAACACATCACCTTTCTCTAGTTGTAATGTGTGATTTGTAAACTGATCATCTCGACCATCTAAGAATGAACCTATCGGAAATTTATTGGCTTTTATTTGCTCTATTTCGCCATCGCGCAGTAGGTACAAAGGATTAAAAGCTCCTGCATACTCGAGCATTAACGTCTCATAATCAATTGAACAACAAGCAATATCCATACCATCCTTACTAGAAGAACCTTCTTCTTTTTGGTGTAATGTTTCAGAAACTCCTTTATTTAATTCATCTAAAACTAAAGCAGGACTGTGACCATTCGTTCTTTGGAGTGCATTCTTTAAATTACTATGCCCAACAATACTCATGAAGGCTCCAGGAACACCATGACCTGTACAGTCAACAGCTGCGAAATATACTTTATTGTTGGATTTTTCTATCCAATAAAAATCGCCACTCACAATGTCTTTTGGCTTAAAGAATATAAATGAGTCAGGCAATAACTCCTTTGTCAATCGTTCAGGAGGCAATATAGCATCCTGTATTCTTTTTGCGTAGTTGATACTATCGGTCACTTGAACATAATACTCCTCAATTTGAAGTTTTTGTTGCTCAATTTCTTCTTTTTGCTCCACTACCTCAGCAGTTCGCAAACGCACTTTTTCTTCAAGTAAACGTTCATTTTCTGCTAGATCTTCACGCATTTTCAATAATGCAAACCCAAGCTGATCGCTATTACTTAACGGGGTGTATACGGAATCAAAATTTCCACCTCCGACTTCATTGGCAAAATCTTTTGTTCTTTTTAGTCCTTCAACCACATTATTCATTGCGCGAATCATATCCCCAATCTCATCGTTTCCTTCTCTTATTTTACGTTTAGGGAAAATTCCTTTCCCAAGTCTAGCAAGGACTTCTCGAAGGTTTTGTATTGGCTTAACAATACTCCGTGTGGTATATATAGCAATAGCAACACCTCCTAAAACTAAAAATAACCCTAGGTACTTTACTAAGTTTTGAAGCGTTTGAAAAGAACTTGTCATGAAGTCTATTTGTGACTTCAGTTGCTTTCGTTGAATCATGATTAAATGATCCAGTTCACCTTGCAATTTTTTACTTTTAATATCAATATCGCCACCCTCAGATAACAAAAAGTCAGCGAAAAAATCATTTTGAAGATCTCCATAGCTTTCAAAAGTGCCATAAATATCCATCAGCTCTCGGTATGAAATAAAAAGAGATTCAATGTCGTCAAAGATCACTTCCAAACTATCCTTTTCGGATCCAACTTGCTGGCTGAAAAGTCCATTTAGCTTGCCTTGTAGATCGGGGTAATCCGACTCCATTATACGGATCAACCGTAATTTAAAAGGTTCATCTGATTTTGGCTCTGATGGCCATTTTGCAATAAGCGAAGTAGATTCTAATATCATGAACCGCAACTCTTGCAGGCTTGCAGTAGTCGGGCTGTATACGTTATTGATTTTATCGTTAAGTGTTCTAGAGTCTTGAAGCCGAAAGTGCGTTATGGTAAATGTAATCAGCGTTAGAACGATAAGAATCCCAAAACCAAACCCTATCCTTCTCCCAATTGTAAACCTAAACTTCATACTATTTTGAGAATTGATAGTTATTTACTGTCTTTACCTTTCAACTTTTCCAATTCAAGTTTATAGGCATCAGACCTTTCCATATCATTCATACTGTAGTATATTCCCTGCAGGCCAATTAGGGTTTCTTCTTTATTAGGATTTAAATCATAAGCTCGCTTCATATATGGAAGTGACATGCTAAAAATTTCATAAAGCTGCTCCTGAACTTTATTTAACTCTTCAAGGTCTAAGCTATAGTCCATATTATTAACCATATCTGCTCCTTCATTATAGTAAAGGATTCCCATGTTATAATTCGCACTTACGTTATTGGAATCTATATCAAGAACTTCCATATACAGCTCTTTAACTTTAGCTAAATACTCCTTCTTATTTGTACTATCAGTAGTAGCAATTTGAGTGTAGGTAGTTGCCAAAGCGAGCTTGAATTGAATATCTCTTTCACTAAAGTCAGTATCCGGCTCCACGTAAGATGTAATATCTTTATAGAGCGAATAGTTTTCCAAAGCAACTGAGTAGTCATCGACAGTAAATGATTTTGCTGCATCGTTAAATATGGTAGATGCCAAAAATTTTAGATTTTTCTGAGT
Source organism: uncultured Acidiluteibacter sp. (assembly GCA_965660325.1). Lineage (GTDB taxonomy): Bacteria > Bacteroidota > Bacteroidia > Flavobacteriales_E > Vicingaceae > Acidiluteibacter. The sequence goes on along the minus strand of CBFHZL010000054.1, from coordinate 7,520 downwards.
ACTAGCACTTATCTCACTGCCATTATCTAATTCATAACTCTTTTTAAACGAAGTTACAGCAGTCATTCTTAAAGGGGATTGTTTATTGTCTGATTCCCGAGATTTAAATAATTCTTTATAAATATTTCCTCTGTAATACCACGTTCTAGCATCATCCATAAAAATAGGATCAACAGCGGCAGCATCAATCAACTCTTTCGCTTTATCTAACTCATTGTTTTGTAACGAATAGATAGCATTGCTCAATTTGTTTTGAGCAAACCCATCCAACGTGTTACACACGAAAAGAACTACTAATATGTAAAATAGCTTCTTCATTACTTAACAACTAGTGCCAAATCTTCAAGACTTTTACTAACCTTCAGGTTATGGTCTTCAACATTGGTCTTATTTAATTCAAATTTCTGACGATTGGCCACAACAACAAAGTTGATACCTGAACCACGAACAGACAAACCCGGTGTTTCGGTAACGATGAGTGTGCTTTTTCCCTTTAACTTTTGAACTGCAGTATTGAGTTTAGATGAAGCTTCATCAGGAATGTACAACATGTGTACCTTACTATTAATCTCATCTGGGGAATTGTAAACTTGTATTTCAAAATCTTGACTTGCAACTTTTTTGGTCTTTGACATTAAAGATAGTTCCTTGTACAAAGCTGCACTATTTCCTAAAATACCAACAACAAAATTGCCATTCTTATACTCTGAAGGCCACTCAATATATTTAGTGAAGTTGTATAAAAATACAGCTTTGATCTTAGAATTTGTATCTATCTTGGGGGATTTAGCTCCTGTAAACCCAAACGATACAAAGATCATTAGAAATAAAATATAGCTGACTTTTTTCAATTCTGTTTTGTGATTTCTTTTAAACCTCTAAAATAACATTTTTTATTGTAAGGGCAATCCAAAAGTAGTGCCATTATTTTTTTCTGGTCTTAAACAAACTATTATTTTTTCTAGAACCACCGCGTTTACTGCCTCTCTTATAGTTTGACCCAGATGATTTTAAACGGCTCTTTTTTACGGTCCGTTTCATATTAAATTTACTTTTAGGGTTCTTTCTAGGTCTACCTTTCCGACCTTTAAATATGCGCCTACTCTTTTTCTTTTTGTACTTTTTTAAAGCTGCTCTACTTCCACCTTTAAATGGGTTACTGTAATAGCCCTTTCTTACGGTTTCGTCTTTACCTGTACTAGCCGATTTATAAGCCCTGCTCTTTGCTCTGCTAGGCGCATGAAATCCTTTATGACAAGATGTAAAAACAACTGACACAACAAAACAAAAAGATAATAAAAGCTTGCTAAAGCGTGGTGTATAGGTTTTCACAAATTGGCTAATTTTTCGCAAAGCTACTAAAGAGCATTTACTCTGCACCCAAACAGGTTTAATTAATCTCAGGAATTACAAGTAAAGGTATAGCCGTTTTCAATGCTACAGTTTCTGTATTCGAAGAAGAGAAAAGTCGCTTAAAAAAGCCTTGCTTACGTGACACCATTGCAAGTAAATCATTGTTTTTAACAGCTGCGAAACTCGCCAGCTCTGTGCTTGACTTATTATGATTTATAAAATGTTCGTTCACCTTCAAAGGAGATAAGTACTCTTTGATACTTTCCAGTTCTTTTAGCTGCTCTTTGGTCAACACCTCATCACTTGAAGCGTATACATGCATCAATTGAACTGTATCTACAAACTTATCTGCAATTAACTTCAAGGAAGCTAGCATCACTTTAGATTCAAGAGGTATCAGGTCTGCTGCAAAAGTTATTTGATTAATAGAAGAATACTCAGCCGTTGCAGGAATAGCCAGTATTGGTAGCTCTATTTCACTAATTACCTTAGTCGTATTGCTTCCAATAAAAATTTCCTCTAGGGCTGTCATCCCTTTTGTTCCCATTACCACAAAATCAACTTCCCATTGGGATGAAATCTCTTGTACTGTAGAACTAAGTTCGCCTACACTAGACAGCATTTCTATGGTCAATTGGTTGTAAGAGGGTTTAGCCGAAATTTCATCTTTAAGTTCACTCAAGCCTTTCTCAGAATCCTCTTTAAGAATATCCATTATGGAGACAACCACATTAGATTTACTGTGAGGAACACTCACACAATTAAGAATTTTAACGGTCGCGTTACTTTCCAATGCCAAATCTAACGCAAAATACATGGCATTTTTTGCATTCGCTGAAAAATCTGATAGAACTAATATATTCATTGTTTTATTTTTTTTCTTCTTTTCTTACATACAATTTAAACCCTTTCCCGTGGATATTTATGATTTCAATATCCTCATCAGCCTTTAAGTATTTTCTTAACTTGGTGATGTAAACATCCATACTTCTCGAATTAAAGTAATTATCGTCACCCCAAATCAGCATTAAAGCAGCTTTCCGCTCAAGAGTCTTACCATTACTCATCGCCAACAATTTCAGCAAATCATTCTCTTTGGAGGTTAATTTCTCCTCTTTCCCATCCTTAGATAAAACCCTACGTTCAGAATCAAAAACATAGCTTCCAATTTCAAATTCTGTCCTATCTTTTGAAGTACTTCCATCATTAAATCTTCTCAATATTGCTTTGATTCTCATCAGCAATACATCCATGCTAAATGGCTTAGTGATATAATCATCTGCTCCAATGGTAAACCCCTCTAAAGCATCTTCTTTCATACTTTTGGCCGTCAAAAATACTATCGGCACCTCTGTATTTACTTCACGTATTTCCTTCGCCAAAGTAAATCCGTCTTTAACAGGCATCATCACGTCTAAAATACAAATATCAAACGACTGATTAAGAAATTTTCTCAATCCTTTTTCACCGTCATTTGCTAAAGTTGTTTGGTACCCCTTAGAATTGAGGTACTCACTTAGCAGAGTTCCTAAATTTTCATCATCCTCTACTAGCAATATGTTTGCATTAATTTCTTTCATAATCTTAATTCTTTGTTAAAGGTAAGAAAACTGTAAATCTACTCCCTTGACCTAATTTACTTGAAAAAATCAACTTTCCTCCGTGTTTTTGCACAATTTCTTTTACATAGTTGAGTCCTAAGCCAAAACCTTTTACATTGTGAATGTTGCCTGTTGGAACTCGATAAAACTTTTCAAATATCTTTTTCTGGTCAATTTTTGAAATTCCAATTCCATTATCTTCTACTGTTAAACCAATATTTGTGCCTTTTATTTCAGTAGACACATGAATTTCTGGTGTTTCCTTGGAATACTTTATCGCATTATCCAGTAAATTAAAAATCAAATTGGTAATATGTACTTTATCTCCTTCAATCTCGTCCTCCTCTGTGGTGAATGAGGTAGTCAGTACTCCACCTTTGTTTTTTACCTGAATTTCAATACTATTTACAACATCGTTCACTACGGAATTCAACCGAATCTTTTTTCGCTTTAATTCAAAATCACCTGAATCCCATACGGCACTTTTTAATACATTTTCCACCAGTAACCCCAATCTCGCATTTTCCTGATTTATCATGCGAACATATGTGTCCCTGCGTTTTTCATTCACCTGCATATCTTTGTCTGAAAGCGCTTCGCAAGCGAGAGAAATAGTAGAAATAGGAGTCTTTAACTCATGTGTCATATTATTGATAAAATCATTCTTAATAATAGATATCCGCTTTTGTTTAAAGATTGTGCTTAATGCAAAATAAAAAATTCCGATCAAAATGGAAATCAAAATGAAAGAAGCTACTAGGATTTGCCATACTTTCTTGAGCAAATATTTCGCTCTATTGGGAAATAAAATCAACAACAGATCAGATTCCATCAAATAGTCATTGGGAAACAATTCGATACGGTAAGAAGAACCCATCAACTCTTCAGCCCATTCGCTATCTTGATTGGCTAAAAGCTCTTGATTGTTTGCGCTGTACACATCAATAATTGCCTCAGCACGAATACCATGTATTTTCAACTCTTGCCTGACTAAGGTATCTAAAGTATTAATATCCACCCGTTCGGCTGCACTTTTATTAATACTGATAAAAGCCAACTCATTCACAATATCATTAATCAACACAGACTTACTCTTTATTTGATCAGGTGAAAGCCCTTTATTGAATGAATTGGGGAGGTTTTCAGAACGTAGAACACGCTTCTGGGTTTTGCGAATAATAAACGTGTTAGAATCCTTAAAAGATGGACCAGGAAATTCAATCTTGAATTGCTCTCGATTGGGGTTCACTCCGGAAGAGTCTAAACTAACAATCGGACTTTTCAGCCCTTCTGACTCTATTCCTGTCTCCATCTCGTCTTGCAGATAGACACTTAAATCAGAAGAATTAGCCTGATTAAACTTCTTACTTACTTGAGTTATGGCCTCTTTTTTCTCCAATTTAAACATGGCTCGGTCAAGACTTTCCATAACAGCCTGATCAAACTTTTCACGCCTTAACTCTATAGCATTTTGTATCCAATATAATTGAATAAGTAAAATACCAAACAGCACTACCGTTGTGACAATAATTAACGCTAAAAAATTCGATTTTTTCACAATACGAAGATAGCTACTCCATTGATAATACGGATTTTGTTTAACTATTATTAACACGCATTAACGGTTACTTAACACCTTGTTCTTCAAATCGTAATTAATTTGGCAAGGCATAGTATTTTAACTCATTTTGAGAAGTGAATAGTGAGTTAGTAATTTAAAACTACAGCAAAGAGATATCCATAAGATATCTCTTTGTTTTTTCAACCGCTTATTGCTTACTTTTATCTATCCAACAAAGAAATTAAATGATAAAGCTCAAGAATTATATAAACGGCGAATTAGTCGACCCGACAAGCAATAACTACCTAGACAATTACAATCCTGCCGATGGTTCAGTTTACTCACAAATTCCTGACTCGGATAGTGCTGATGTAGCTTTAGCAGTAGATGCGGCCAATGCTGCCTTCGAAGGTTGGAGTAATACGAGCAAAGATGAGCGATCTCGGATTTTATATAAAATTGCTGATTTGATCGAGCGAGACCTCGACCGATTGGCCGCCGCTGAATCTACTGATAATGGCAAGCCATTAAGTCTGGCCAAACGAGTAGATATCCCAAGAGCTGCTCATAATTTTCGGTTTTATGCAACAGCCATCATTCACTACAGCTCTGAGTCCCATAGCATGGAAGATAAAGCAATTAACTTCACACATAGAGACCCAGTGGGTGTTGCCGGTTGTATTTCTCCTTGGAATCTTCCACTTTATCTCTTTTCATGGAAAATTGCCCCTGCACTTGCAGCAGGAAACTGTGTGGTAGCAAAGCCTTCAGAAATTACTCCCATGACAGCCTTCTTGCTTTCGTCGCTTTGCATTGAAGCAGGCCTGCCAAAAGGAGTCCTTAATATAGTACATGGCTTAGGGCCAAAAGTAGGAGAGGCAATTGTTTCTCACCCTGAAGTCCCTTTAATTTCTTTTACAGGAGGCACGCAAACAGGGAAGCACATTGCTCAAGTAGCTGCCCCAATGTTCAAAAAACTGTCATTAGAGTTAGGTGGTAAAAACCCAACTATCATCTACAAAGATTGTGATTTTGAACAAATGCTTAATACCGTAACTGCGTCTTCCTTTGATAATCAAGGTCAGATTTGCTTGTGCGGATCGCGAATATTTATAGAAGAAGCAATTTATGAAAAATTTAAAACTGCATTTGTCGAACGAGTTAAATCACTAAAAGTAGGAAACCCTGATGATGCAAGTTCTAATCTGGGCGCAGTCGTTTCTGAACCACACATGAAAAAAGTGCTTTCTTATGTAGATCTCGCAAAAGAAGAAGGAGGACGAGTGCTTTGTGGTGGTCATCAAATAAAGTTAGACGCTCCATTTGAAAATGGCTATTATATTTCCCCTACAGTAATAGAAGGATTACACTACAACTGCAGAACAAATCAAGAAGAAATCTTTGGTCCTGTAGTTACCATCACCCCATTTTCATCTACTGAAGAAGTCTTAAAAATGGCTAATAGCACTAAGTATGGTTTAGCTAGCTCCGTCTGGACCAGTAATATCTCTGTAGCCAATCTCGTAGCCAAAAAACTTCATGCAGGAATTGTTTGGATAAATTGCTGGTTATTAAGAGATTTAAGAACACCATTTGGTGGAGTAAAACAAAGTGGAGTTGGCAGAGAAGGCGGAAATGAAGCGCTTCAATTCTTTACTGAACCTAAAAATGTTTGTATCAAGTATCAATAATGGCTTACAACGCAATTAAATAATGGGTATGAATTACCGAATTTTTACATTCTTACTTATCCTTTTTATAATTAGCAACCACCTGGATGCTCAACAATCATTTAACATCGATAAGAGAGGGAAAATTAAACGAATTAAGTATTACCCGGGTCAAAACATTCAACTCAGCTATAATTCGAACAAAATTCGAGGTCAAATAGTTGGACTTACTGACTCTTCATTAATTGTGAATGAGGAAACGATTCTTATTTCATCAATCGATTATGTTGTTCATCCTAGACAGGCATTTATTTGGACTTTTATAAGAAAGGTTGGCTATCGAGCAGCCATTGGGTATACCTTGCTAGATGGTGGTACTCGAGTAGGAAATAACTCTTCGCCCATTATAGACGACCATTTACTAAAAGTGATGGTCCCATTATTTAGTGCAGGAATAATTGGGTCCATCATGAAAAATCGCCGTTATCGGAATAAAGGTTACAACATGGGGGTAAATGACTTAAGCATGCCGTAAGTTTTAAACAGCTAAAGTGTTAATAGAAAGCACTATTTTTAGCAAATTAGCATTAGTTATGGAATACATTTGTTAGAAATAGTATTATATGCAGGTTAAACTAATCATCTCCTTCCTATTTCTACATCTATCTGTTTCGTTGGTGGGCCAAACTAGTGAAAAAGAATTTCAATTTAGATTCAACCTTGCCAAACATGAGTTATCTCATCGCAAAATGAAAAGCGCACTGCCCACTTTGATGGAGTTGTACGAAATGGATAGCACCAACGCTAATATTAATTATTTGATTGGGGTTTGCTTTGTCGAAGCAGATATTGTCACAAAACAATCTATTCGTCACTTAAATAAAGCAACTAATGATATTATTGTAGATTATAATTCAGACAGTTACTCTGAGCGGAACGCTCCTGTATACGTGTACTATTACTTATCCATTGCATACAGCCAAAATAGTCTTTGTGACAGTGCAATAATGGCAAGAAATAGGTTCTTAGAAATTTATACCTATCAAGATCCTTACTATCCAAATGAATCTGAAAAGTGGATATTATCGTGTCAAACAGAGCCTAAGCTTGCAAATTCAGACTTATCGTTTTTGAAAAAAGACAAGGATATAAGAGAGCCCATTCAGTCAGCACCTGTATTAGACGTAGTTTCAATCGCTGATGTAAACCAAACAGAAACAGGAAAGCCTACAAAGACTGAGGTTAAGGCACCTAAGAAACCATCTAAAGTTCTAACCAAGAATATTGAATACACTACAAAAATGCCTTTATATGGTGTACAAGTTGGCGCTTTTA
>CBFHZL010000053.1:0-17233 GCA_965660325.1 uncultured Acidiluteibacter sp. | reverse complement strand
AAATTTGAGAAACTGGCAGTTTTAAGGCCATTACTTCTACTTGTAAGTAATGTAACACATCCGTAAGGTGATCCATACCGCGTAAATTACCTGCTCTACCTGCTGCTACACCCAATAATGCCGCTTTTTTACCTGCATAATATTCGGGTTTTACTCCATCCATAAATAGCTTTAACACACCGGGCACGCTACCATTGTATTCAGGCACTACAAAATACAGTTTGTCTGCCGGGATAATGTATTTTTTGGCAATACCAGTAAAAACAGATGACTCGTAGTTGTACACTTCGTTTAAATCTATAGGATCCGATAGTTGATCTAGAGAAAATAGCTGAACTTCATGGCCATTTTTTTTAAACCACTCGAAGCAATAATTAGCAAAATTGATGGTTTTGTTTCCAGTTCGGTTGGAGGATGAAATTATCGTAATCATTGAATATCAATTAACATAATTATGTTTAAAAAATGTTCTTAACAAATCGTTCACACGGCTTATAAAAGTGGTAATTTCGAATATGTCAAGCGTGCTTAAAAACGAGGTGCGAAATTAGACAATAACAACTACTTAACAGAATTAGCGCCTTAATATTCATTTAAAAAATCCTCGAGTCATGAAAATAACATACTACGGTCATTCTTGTTTCGGAATCGAGTTATCGAATAGCAAAATAGTTTTTGATCCGTTTATTCAACCCAATGAATTGGCAAATAGCATTTCGCTGAGCGATATAGCAGCAGATTACATCGTTGTTTCTCATGCGCACATGGATCATACAGCTGATTTGATTGAATTGGCCAAACTTACCGGAGCCAAAGTCATTTCCAATTTTGAAATTATCGAATGGGTAAAAAATCAAGGCATCGAAAAGGTCCACCCGATGAATACCGGCGGACAGTTTTCGTTTGATTTTGGAGAAATAAAGGCTGTTTTTGCAGCTCACTCAAGCAGTTTTGCAGACGGTAGTTACGGTGGAAACCCAAACGGGTACATCATTCGGTCAGGCGGAAAAACCCTGTATTATGCAGGAGACACGGCCTTAACAAACGATATGAAATTAATCGGTGAATTAGAGAAAGTAGATGCTGCTATATTGCCAATTGGTGATAACTTTACCATGGGAATAAGCGATGCAATCATCGCCTCTGATTTTATAAAGTGTAATGAGGTAATTGGGATGCACTACGACACCTTCCCTCCGATTAAAATAGATCACAAGAAAGCAATACAAGCATTTGAAGATAAAGGCAAACATCTTCAGTTATTATCAATTGGTGAAACCATAGCAATTTAATTTTTACAGAACGAGAATGGGTAAAATTATAGCAATAGCAAATCAAAAAGGTGGCGTAGGAAAAACAACTACAGCCATCAATCTAGCGGCTGCACTGGGCGTATTGGAGCGAAAAGTTCTAATCATTGATGCAGATCCTCAGGCCAATGCTACATCTGGCGTGGGCTTTGACCCAAGAAATGTAAAAACCAGTATCTACGAATGCTTGGTGAATGAAGTAGAAGCGAAAGATATTATCTTATCCACCAAATCGCCTAACTTAGATATTCTTCCAGGACATATCGATCTAGTAGGTGCTGAAATCGAAATGATTAATCTTCCGAATCGGGAAAAGATGATGCGCTTGGCCCTGGCTAAAATTAAAGACGATTACGACTTTATCATCATCGACTGTTCTCCTTCGCTCGGTTTGATTACCTTAAATGCGCTTTCTGCTGCAGATTCTGTCATTATCCCGGTACAATGTGAATACTTTGCCTTGGAGGGATTAGGTAAACTGCTCAATACCATTAAAATTGTTCAATCACGGTTAAATACCGATTTAGAAATCGAAGGTTTGCTGTTGACCATGTACGACATCCGTTTGAGGCTGTCAAACCAAGTGGTGGAAGAAGTGAAAACGCACTTTCAGCAAATGGTATTCGACACCATTATTCAGCGAAACACCAAGCTTGGTGAAGCGCCAAGTTATGGAGAAACAATAATCATGCACGATGCATCGAGCAAAGGTGCGATCAATTATCTTAATTTAGCACGCGAAGTTTTACAGAAAAACGATTTAACGCAAATTAGCGAATCTGAAAAGGTAATCAATTTAGAAGATGAGTAAGAATAAACGAGTATTGGGAAGAGGGTTAAGTGCCTTATTGGAAAATGATGAAACCGACATCACCAACAATCAGGTAAAAAAAGAGACGATTAGTGAGGCCGCAGGGTCAGTTGCTACGATAGCAATCGGTCAGATTGAAGCTAACCCATTTCAACCTCGAACTAAATTTGAGGAGGATGCACTAACTGATTTATCTAACTCCATCGCTACCTTAGGAATTATTCAGCCTGTTACTGTGCGTAAATTAGGGTATAATAAATACCAATTAATATCAGGTGAGCGCCGTTTTAGAGCTTCTCAGTTGGCCGGATTAGAAGAAATTCCGGCTTACATTAGAATAGCTAACGATCAGGCCATGCTAGAAATGGCTTTGGTTGAAAATATACAACGTGCCGACTTAGACGCTATTGAGGTAGCTATCAGTTACCAACGATTAATCGATGAGTGTAAACTGACTCAAGAAGAGCTCGCGCAGCGTGTAGGAAAAAAGCGAAGCACCGTAGCCAACTATTTACGCTTGCTAAAATTACCTGCGGAAATACAAAACGCGATTGTAGATAAAACCCTAACCATGGGGCATGCACGTGCGTTGATCAACTTAAAAGATACCGCGACTCAGCTGAAAATGTTCAATGAAATTTTGAACAATGAGCTATCGGTGCGTCAGACGGAAGAATTGGTAAAAGAGCGTAAACCTTCAAAAACGGTTAAAAAAGCAGCCCCTGTTCCACTCTCTTTCCACGAACAAAAAATGAAAGCTGACTTAAGCGAATTCTTTCAAACTACGGTAAAGTTGCAACGAAACGATGAGGAAACTGGTAAAATTGTCATTCCATTTGAGTCCCAAGATCATTTATTGAGAATCATGGAATTACTTGACCTTTAATTGATTCGTTTGAAAATTAAACTCCCATACCTTTTTATACTTGGTCTATTTGCGAGCACATTGAGCCTAAAAGCGCAAAGTGATACTTCTGCCGTAGATCCCAATTTTGTGGCACATTCTCCCAAAAAAGCCAGCCTTTTATCGGTCGTTCTTCCTGGAGCAGGGCAAGTCTACAATAAGAAGTATTGGAAAGTTCCTATCGTGTATGGCGCTATTGGTGCGAGCCTATACTTTGCTTTTGATCAAAGACGACAATTCGAGGAATTTAAAGAAGCCTACCTTTTTCGAGTGGATGATGATCCCTTAACCACAGACGACAAATACGAAGGAGTCTACACCGATCAGAACTTATTGACCCTGATAGAGAATCACCGCAGAAATCGAGATTTGATGTTTGTCTTAGCAGGATTTAGTTACATGCTAAACATTGTGGATGCTGCGGTAGATGCACATTTATATTACTTTGATGTAAGCGACGATTTACAGGCGTCTTTCCGTCCAAAAGTATTGTATGATCCCTACAATCGGAATTATACAACAGGAATTCAACTCAACATAAAATTTAAACACTAGCCATTGATGCCCACTTTTAAACCATCAATGTAAAAGCAGTGCCAATTAACTGCATCTTCAGCTATATTTACAGCGTTATGAAAATAGGACTTTATGGATATGGAAAAATGGGTAAAACCATTGAGCGTTTAGCTAAAGACCGTGGACACGAAATTGTATTAAAAATCAATGCAGAAAATGCTGAAAGCATAACTGCTGATGAATTGAGAAAAGCTGATGTAGTCATTGAATTTTCCCGACCAGAATTGGCGGTGCAGCACATCGAAAACTGCTTTAATGCAACAGTACCTGTTGTAGTTGGTACTACAGGATGGTATGATGAGTATGAAAAGGTAAAATCAGCTTGTGCCGAAAATAATGGAGCGTTATTAGCAGCGACTAATTTTAGCATTGGTGTCAACCTGTTTTTTGAGCTCAATAAGCGATTAGCTCAGCTGATGGAGCCACATAATGATTACCAAGTTGCCGTAGAAGAAATTCATCATACCCAAAAGCTAGATGCACCAAGTGGTACAGCAATTACCATAGCAGAAGGCATTATTTCCAATACCCCGGAAAAGAACAAATGGGTAATGGATAAAACACCTGAAAAAAATGAATTGGAGATCACTGCTAAGCGCTTGCCAGATGTACCGGGTACGCACGAGGTAACATATCACTCCGCTATCGATGATTTATCGATTAAGCATACAGCACACAGCCGTGATGGATTCGCGCTCGGAGCCATTATCGCTGCTGAATTTATAAAAGATAAACGTGGTATTTTTACCATGGAAGATGTATTGAAACTGTAATATTATGTTGATTAGTATAGAATTAGCCGGAATATTGGCATTGATTTATTTCCTGTTGAGCCACGTTGGTCTTTACTTGGTGTTTAAAAAAGCAGGTGAAGAACCATGGAAGGCGCTGGTTCCTTTTTATGGAACTTATGTTGCTATAAAATTAGTCGAAAAGCCTTGGTGGTGGCTGATTGTGTATTACGTTCCATTTGTTGGTTTTATCATTTGGGTGGGAATTATTACTGAACTCTTGAAGCGATTTGGCATTTTTGAGTTTAAAAACCATGCGGCGATGGTCATTGGCGCTCCAGTGTATCTTTACTTACTAGGAACAAAGGAAGAACATAAATGGAGAGGCCACGAAGTAGTTCACCGATGGACGAAACCCAAAAGCAGAGAATGGGCAGATGCTATTAGTTTTGCTGTGATTCTAGCGACACTGATTCGAGCCTTTTATATAGAGGCATTTACCATTCCTACCTCTTCTATGGAGAAATCACTTTTAGTTGGTGATTTCTTATTCGTTAGTAAAGTAAGTTATGGTTCTCGAATTCCGAATACGCCAATATTCTTTCCGTTTGCACACCACACCATGCCTGGTACAGAAAATGTGAAATCATATTTGGAATGGATTAAATTCCCATACAAACGTGTATTTGAGTTTGGAGAAGTTGAACGAAATGATGCTGTGGTTTTTAACTTCCCAGCAGGAGATACGGTAGTTGTCCAACATCAAGACCGGACTTTTTACCAATTAGAGCGCGATTACGGAAGAGCGACATTGGAGCAGCAGTTTGATATTGTAGCGCGCCCTGTGGATAAGCGGGAAAACTACATCAAACGTTGTGTGGCCATACCTGGAGATGAAATAGAGATTATTGACACCAAACTGTTCGTAAATGGCAAAGAAGCTTACCAAGCCGAAGGTGTTCAGTTTAGTTATTTGGTAAAAACAGATGGTCGAGGATTTAATCCTGCAGAGCTATTGGATTGGGAAATTACAGAACATCGCATGGATGGTCCGGGTTTGTATTTTATGCTATTAACTGATGAAAACAAATCAAGAATTGAAGCGCTACCTTATGTTAAACGAGTAGAACCCATCAATAAGCCGAAAGGATATTATGCTGATGATAAATTTGGAAAGAACTTAATTTTCCCTAATGCTAAGGGCTACGATTGGACAGAAGATAACTTTGGTCCTCTATCTATTCCCAAAAAAGGAGAAACAGTAGAACTTAGCCTAAAAAACTGGCCAATTTACCGCAGAATCATACAAGTATATGAGCAAAACGAAGTGGCTATCAAAAATGGTGAAATTTACATTAATGGTGAGGTAGCAAACGCTTACACCTTCCAGTTGGATTATTATTGGATGATGGGAGACAATAGACATAATTCTCAGGATAGTCGTTTCTGGGGATTTGTTCCGGAAGACCACGTAGTCGGAAAAGCAGTATTCGTTTGGTTATCATTAGATCCAAATCGATCTGGATTCAATAAGGTTCGTTGGAATAGATTGTTTACGCCAATTGCAGGAGAGTTGGAGTAATTAGCTAATAACCTAAATAGATAAAAGCCTCATGATTTCGTTCTCGTGAGGCTTTTTTAGTTTTAACTCTTTATATTTTAAGTTTATAATAGTAGTTTTAGCTTTTATTAACAATCTTTAAAAGATGCGAAACAAATTAACACTCTTAACGACATTACTGATATCATTCAATTCACTTATAGGACAAACCTTTACCTCTGAAAGTGTTTCACTTCAATTTAGCGAAACAATAGAAGAACTCTACTTCTCAGATAGAACTTTGGTTCTTGAATCATTTGATGATGGTACTGCACTCATTTTAATGCATGAATCAGTAGCCTTAATAGACGATAATTTTAAAATTCTTAAAAAAGTAGATCTCTCAATTTCTGAGAAGTGCAAAAAATGCGAATATATCGCAAACTATTCAGGTGATGAGGACACCTATATTCTCTTCAGGGAGAAAAACAAAAAAACAATAGATATTAAAGCATTCAGTTTTAATAATAAAACATTGAAACCGGCAAAAAAAATCAAAAATATTTACTCCTTTTATGCCCCAAAAGATAACGCCGTATACAAGTCAACAGTTTTTTTATTAACATCACCTGACAAAGAAAAGCGTGCACTTTTTATACGTCCGACGAAGAAATTTTCATTTAAAAACACTACCAGTCCACTAATAGTAGCCTACCTCGACCAAGACTTGAATGTAATAAATGATCACGAAGTACAGCCACGCATACAGGCGAGTTTTATAGGTAAAGCACTAATAGACAACAATAGTAATGTATTTCAAATCGTAGATAAATACCTAGGCTTAAATTATTTTGGAAACAACCCTGAAGAATCTATCTTATATCATTATAACCCACACTCTAAAAGATTGATAGAAAATGAAATTTCTGTAAATAATAAATCGGTTGGTTCTTCTTCTATAATAATTGATAATGAAGGAAATTTGATAGTTGTAGGTACGGCCAAGATGATAAAAAAAGGTGGATTAAAGAATTTTTTCTATCAAAAATACTTTGTGCGGTACGGCAAGATGGAGAAAATGGAAAAAACAACAATTTCATCAGGTTTTAAGAAAAAAGATGTCTTCACAAGGGCAGACAAGAAATTATTTAAGAAAACTGCCGATTTAGATCATTACAGGATTGATAGTTTAGTCTATTTATCCAATGGTAATTTGTTAGCATATGGTGAAAAGAGATACTCCATAAACTACAGCTCGGGAGCAAGCGGAAGAACAACCTCATCAATTAATATTTACAACAATGTATTTGGAGTCGAATTTAATAAGGATGGGGAGGTTGTAAAACAAATAAACATTCCAAAAGCTCAAAAAGGAGGTGCGAGACCAAATTATATTTCTTACATCCCAATGTTCTTTAATGATCAAATGTACTTTTTATACAATGAATCAACAGAAGGAGCAAAAAGGTTGCATATGGATGTAGGTATAAATGCCATCAATGTACCAATAATGGCCACGTTAGGTGAAGAAAACCCTTCAAAAGTAGTATTGTTTGACTACAATAAAATAAAAGATGTAATTGCCACTTCGGGTTATTCCTCTAATTTTGAAACTGGAGAAATTTTCTTAAAAATAGACGCTGAGAATGGAACCAAATTTGGGAAAATTACCTTCAAATAAAATACTAGCTAACACAAGAGAGTTTAATGCTTATTAATAGCAAATAGCTTCATTAACTTAACATTTATTCAAAAAGAGTCAACTTTACTTAAGGTTGGCTCTTTTGTTCTTACTTTTCTATAACTTCCGTTCGCGCGGACTTGTAGTCCGTGTGCACTCTTTTCAGGACTTG
This sequence comes from uncultured Acidiluteibacter sp., assembly GCA_965660325.1. Taxonomy (GTDB): domain Bacteria; phylum Bacteroidota; class Bacteroidia; order Flavobacteriales_E; family Vicingaceae; genus Acidiluteibacter. Next base: position 9,508 of record CBFHZL010000053.1, on the reverse strand, counting down.
TAGTCCGTATTAGAATCTCACATTAAAATTAAACCCTAACTAAGCGCATCCTGCTTGTGTAGAACATATTTCGAAGTGCACTTCAACCCCTCTCCTCTTTTCTGCTTGTTTTCAAGGACTACAAGTTCGAATTAATGGGAGAGAACATCTTGCATATAAATAGCTAGTTCCCGTGATAATCCATATTTGGAAGAGGCTCGTCATTTTTTAAGTATCGATCAAACCAACTAATCATTTGTTCATCTGCTTCATTCTTGTGCTCCGAAATTCTGTGATCTCCACCTTCGAATATGATTAGCCGATAAGGAACCCTGTATTCATCAAATTTCATTGCAAGTTTGAGGCTGTGGTTTGGTTTTACTCTCCAATCAGCATTGCCGTGAAGCATCAATATAGGAACGTCTTTGGGAAAACGATCTACCCATTTAACTGCCGATCGTTTGTTAAGCTCGTCTCCTTTATTCAGCTTATAGTTTGGAATTAGCTCTGATAAAACACCTTTCTCCATTTCAGGTCGATCTGCAATATTTTCATAAAGATCTGAAACTGCACCTCCCACTACTGCTGCCTTAATTTTTGAAGTTTTAGTCAGTGCTATGTAAGTCATCATGCCACCTCTACTCCAACCATACATTCCTATTTTTTGTGCATCTGCCTGCTCTATTTCTTCCAGCACCTCTGTCAAAATAACGACATCATTCACATCTTGACCTCCGAACTCTTCCCTTCCTTCGCTTCCCCCATTTCCTCTATATTGGCTGGCAATAACAACGTAACCTTCTTTTGCAATTTGTCCTAAGGTAATTGCTCCATGATAAGCTTTGAGTGAGCCAAAATTTCTGTTGCCTCCCCTATTAAAAATAACGCATGGAAACTTTCCCGATTTTTTTGGCACAGCTAGCAATCCATTAATTTTTAGGCCATCACTCAAGTAAGTAATTCGATACACATGAATACTATCTAAATATTGATACTCCTCTTTCCATTGTTTTTTCTCGCTATCACTCTCCACCAATCGTGGGTAAAAAGGATAAACTGACCAATCTGTTACCAATTGTTGATCAATTAGCAGTAAATCCGATTGGGCGCGGCAACTTGAAAACAAAAGCAGTGTTATAAAGAGATTAAGATACTTCATGTGTTTTTTTTGATTAGCAATCCTTTGTAGATTAAAATTTGATCGTTTATGACTAATCGTCAAGTTATCACAATTAATCCATTACTCAAAGTGAGTAAAGCGAAAATGATAATGTTGTAAAACGTAAAAACCTTATTTACAAAGCACTATCATACTTAAAAACACCTATATCATAAGTTGATTAATAAAAGTCTCTGTTTTAGAAATCCAGGTATTACCTCTTTCCGTAATTAAAACAACTAATTACCTCAAAACAATGAAAAAAAGACTTTTAAAACTCACCATTTGGACTGCAGCTATTGTATCTATACTCACCATTGTATTAGCAATCCACATCTACTTAGTTACATCGCCTAAAGAAGCAAATCCAACTGCAGCTTGGCAGCTCGCGCGGATCGACATTGAAGAGGAAACTCCTTTATCTGCGGTTGTAGCAAAAGAAATAAAAACAACATTGAAAGCCATCAAAGGCGTTGAACGTGTAGTTATAAATAGCAAAGATGGAAATGCAGTGGTTGGCTTCAACTCAACAATCAAAACAGGTCGCGATATCTATCGGCAATTTTCCAAACAAACACCTATTGCAGCAAAACTATATGTTCCAACAAAAGAGCAATTAGCAGCAGGATGTCCTGCAATTGATAAATCTTCTATTACCTACCAAGTAGGATCATTTTTTCAGGAGGTTTTCCACAGTAAGTAATCACTTTTTTATTAATTAAATACCACAATATTATGAGAAATCTTTTTAAAGTAACCTTGATGCTCTTAGCAGTATCTATCAGTTTTACATCATGTAAAGATGATGATGATGACCAAATGACGACACCTACACCAAGTGAGCCCACTATTTATGAAAAACTTGGAGGCACAACTATGGTCAGTGACCCAAATAATCCGGGTACAATGATTGAACAAGGAAAACTAACCCTACGATCAGTAGTTGACTCTACCATATTTGTGATTGCAGGTGATAGTCGTTTGCAGCCTTACTTCCCAACTTTATTAAATGAAGTCGGAAGTGGAGACTTATCGGGATTCACCGCTTTAAGTATGTCGCTAACAAACTTTTTTAGCTCGGCTACAGGCTCAGAAACAATCACCTACAATGGGATGAACATGGTCGATGCACATGATCCTGCAAAAAACAGTCGAATGGGCTTAAAATCAGATGATGCTGCAATGGATGCATTTATTGAAGATGTAGTAATTGGAGCAGGTCAAAATGGGGTTCCTCCTACGGACCCAATTATTGGGGAAATAGGTGCACTTCTAGAAAGTTTGCGCCCTCAAATAGTGCAACGCTAAGTTGACCGCTTACTACTTAAACTTATTTTATGGTTCTCGGCCTCGGCCGAGAACCTTAATCAACCAATATTGAAGTATGAAAAATTTCCACGCCTTAACACTGTCCTACAAAAAATGCCCTTTGCAACTCAGAGAACGCTTCTCATTTGATGACGAACAAATAAAAAAGCTTTTGCAATCCATTCGGGTAGTGATGGACTTGGACGACCTTTTTATACTCTCAACTTGCAATAGAACAGAAATTTATTATTCTTCTAAGGTAAATTACAGACTTGAATTATTGAAAATTATTCAATTTGAAACCGGAATGTTATCAAAGACATTTACCAATTATTTTACATGCATAGAAGGAAAAGCAGCAGTAAAACACCTATACCATGTTGCATTAGGGATTGATTCAATGGTGCTTGGAGATATGCAAATAATCAACCAAGTTAAAAAGGCTTATCAGATAGCTGCAGACCAAAATACGATGGGACCGTTTGGTCACCGTCTTTTACATGCGATATTTCACACCAATAAGCGGGTAAATATTGAAACTCAATTTAGAGGTGGAAATACCTCGCTAGCTTCGGCATCTGTAGCAAGAGCTAGGGAGTTTGCTCAGCAGTTTAAATCCCCTAAAATAGTGCTTGTAGGGCTCGGAGAAATTGGAATAACCGTAGCTGAAAACTTGAAAAAATTTAAAGGAGAAATTGTTGTTTTAAATAGGACGTTAGAAAAAGCAAAAGAAGTTGCTAGTCGCTTTGAATACAAATACAACAAATTTGAAAATTTAACTGAAGAAATCAATAGTGCTCAAGTGGTTATCTCAAGTGTTAGGACCATCTCACCTATTATTACAAGCGAACAGATCTATTCAGAAGATATCCGCCATCAATTGATGGTCGATTTATCCGTTCCAAGAAGCATATCCGATGAAATTACTGAAGTAAGAGGAGTTCAACTGTTAAATGTAGATGAACTAACGCAACAGACAGACAAAACCAAACAATTACGAGAGAGCAAAATACAAGAAGTAAATGTCATTATTGAATCGTCCATTGCAGAAATGGAAGAATGGCAAAGCCAATTGGAGTATGCGCCACACATCCGACAGTTAAAAGCAGCTTTAGAAACTATCCGCCAAGAAGAAGTTAGCCGACAATTGGATAAAATAACAACAGCTGAAACTGCTGTATTGGAAACGACCACTAAAAATATCATTCAAAAAATAATCAAGCTACCAGTACTTCAATTAAAAAATGGATGCAAACGGGATGAAACGGAAAACCTAGCACAATCACTTATTGATTTGTTTGACTTGTCTATCGATTCCATAGAAAGCAATGGTTCCATTAGAAAATAATCGCCTTCCTTCGTTATTTTTTTTTACCTTGTAAACCTTTTAAGGACAGAATTGTCAATCTTAGATAAATCATCAATTAATGAAAAAAATAATCCCCATACTATCCGCTCTACTGTTGCTTTCTGCCTGTGAGTATACAAGCATTGAAGAGCTAAAACCAGAGGAACTTGTAGACAACTGTCCTACCGATAGCCTTTCATTTCAGACAGATATCAAACCCATCTTTGTTCAAAACTGTAACAATTCTGGATGTCACAACAGCGGTTCATTTAATGGCGATTTTACCACGTATGCAGGCATAAAAGCGAAAATTGATGATAATGATAAAATTAGACAAAGAGCGGTAATCAAAAAAGATATGCCGGCCGCTGCTCCACTCCCCGATTGCGAAATACGTAAATTAACTGCTTGGTTAGATGCCGGAGCACCAAATAATTAATCCTGATGAAAAAGATAATATTATGGGGCTTTGCCATTGCATTTGCACAACTAGTAGCTGCCCAAGAAACCACCACTTACGCCTCAGAAACGTTTAAAGATACCCGGATTGTAAATGGACAATCAGTAGAAACGAATGAAGAAGGACAACTGAAGTTTTTAATTTCTCACCGTTTTGGGTTAATCAGTCAAGGGTTTGATAACTTCTTCGGATTGGATCAGGCCACTATTCGATTGGGATTAGACTACGGTGTTACCGATCGATTCACTGTTGGAATAGGTAGAAGTTCATTCGAAAAAACAGTGGATGGTTTTGCTAAATATAAAATACTTCGGCAGTCCTCAGGTGCTAATAACATGCCCATAACCATGACCTGGCAGAGCAATGCCGCATGGAGAACAGCTGATTTTTCTGAAATTGAAGGTGTTGAATATGATTTCTCTAATCGAATGACTTACGGCCACCAATTGATGATTGCACGTAAGTTTTGTGATGAATTTTCAGCACAATTGATGCCCACCTTTATTCACCGAAACTTAGTAGAAACTAGAGATGAAGAAAATGATTTATTTGCTTTAGGTGCAGCTACTCGATACCAACTGACAAAAACCGTTTCTTTTCAAGCTGAGTACTATTATGTTTTGCCCAATCAATTGGCAGATGAGTTTACCAATTCCTTATCATTGGGTTTTGACATTCAAACCAAAAGTCATGTATTCCAATTGCACGTTTCTAACTCCCAAGGAATGATTGATAAATTCTTTATTTCTGAAACTCGTGAAGACTTTTTTAAAGGAGATGTATTCTTTGGGTTTAACTTTAGTAGAAATTTTCAGCTAAAAGGTAAAAAATACAAGTAACATGAAGAAAATTACTTTAGTTCTAGTCGCTTCACTTGCCTTTACACTTATCAGCTGGAATGCCTATGATGATCTTGCAGTGTTTCCACCTACCGATAAATTAAGCGATTTACTCATCTCACTTGGCAATGAAAAGCCGACGCACTACAGAGAAAATCCCACTGCAGAAATCATCGAAAGAGGCAAAGCATTGGTATATAATGGAAGAGCGATAGGACCAGATGGTAAAATGGGTCCGTTTATTAGTAAATATTTTGCATGTACAAGTTGCCATAACCAAGTACAAGAAGATCCGATTATCACGAATTTTGATCCACAAGCTAGACTAGATTACGCTGCAGAAAACAATCTAAAATTTTTACCAGCTACCACATTTTGGGGGATTTACAACCGTGAAAGTTGGTATAATGATGATTATATTTTAAAGTATGGCGACTTAGTGGTTCCTGCGAGTAAAAGTTTGGAAGAGTCCACTCAGCTCTGCGCTAAGGTTTGTTCTTCAGGGCGGTACCTAGAAGATTGGGAATTAGATGCTATCTTAGCGTATTACGAATCCATTCAGCTCACAGTAGATGATTTGAGTTTAACCAAAAAAGATGTTGAGTATTTACAATCAGATGCTAAAAACGAAGAAAAATTAGCCCTAGTAAAATCTAAATATGCGACTAAAAGCCCGGCGACATTTCCGAAAGCACCTGATAACAAAATAGAAGGCTATGCAGGGTTAATTGGGAATCCTGATAACGGCAAAAAAATCTATGAATTGAGCTGTCAAGCTTGCCATCAAGACGGAGGAGTTTCTCCTATTTTATTAGACGATGCCAGATTGACGTTTAAAAAGTTCGAGAACAACTTTAACAAAAATGGGTATTGGAATATTTACGACATTATTATCCATGGCACTTACGCTGATAAAGGTAAGCCACGATATATGCCGCTCTATCCGGAAGAAAGAATGAGTCCGCAACAAATTGAAGATTTAAGAGCGTATATTGTTCAGGAGGCAAATTGATTATTTAGCGCTATTTCGATTTGAATAAATAGGCCATTGAAAATGTCCAATTGGCATTGTTAAATTTAATATTACTTGTTTCGTTAGTATCTGATATTCGCATAGTGGCAATGGTGTGTTCATGAACTACAAACCCTCTTTTCACCCGAAAAAGCAAGCCGTTATTACTTTGCTTAAACTTCCACAGGTAGCTAACACCTATAAAAGGCTCTATTGCAAATTGTATTGCATTATCGCTGATGTTGGTTACAATGCTAACGGAACTGGAGTCTTTTCTTGTCTCTTCGCTGATATACTCCGATTGCGGTAATATGTGCAAGACATTGTTAATACTCGCATGCAGGAAGAAGGTGCGTTTCTTATTTTGATAAACATTAAAAATCGGCTCAGCTTTAAAAAAGAAACCACTGATTACACCACCACTCCCCTGACTTCTGGGATTTTCGCGTAAGGCATTTTTAAAATACATGGACGTAAGATAGGTTCCCACTCCTAATTCTAAAGAAAAGCTTTCCTTCTTTTTTTCTTCATCGTACCAAAGCGGTATTTGTGCCCCAATTGATGCTCTAGATTGAAGCTGAAAGCCAATCTCTGATAGCATTGTTTCATTGTCTAGTAAATTACTTAGCTGTACATTTCCAATTAAGTAGCTATTTTGAGCAAAGGTTATTGGTGCATATAGTAAAACAGTTAGCAGCACAACAAACCTAGTGGTATAAACAACTGAGGGTAAGAACATGGAGTTTCTGTATTAGGGTTAAAATGCGATTGACCTAAACCTAACGAAAAAAGACCAACAATCGTATACTTCACTGTGAATTAAAAATCTGACATACTGTTTAGTACATCTCGATGAAGCGCTTTCACTTAAATAAAAGCTTAAGTTGATTTTCAATCAATCCTAACACTCTTCATTATTCGCAGCATATATACCATCACTTTGCGTTAAGATTAAACAACCATTAGGGTTTGCCATAAGCCAATCACTTACACAAGATGCAAACAAATGACCTTCACCTGAACAGATCTCATTAGCAGGATTAGTTTTAATGGGTTGTCCATTACTATCTCCACTTGGCATGACAGCAAAGGTTATTTGATTTGGTTTATCTGAAGGTTTAATCTTTACCCATGCATTTGGGTTTTCCGATAAAAAAGAAGAATTAAATGTCTCATCTATTATGATAGAAACTTCTTCTTTTACAGTTTTTCTTTTAATAGCGTAGGTCGTTACCTTGTTCAACTTATCTTCCGCATCATTAGCTTTAACTTTTTCGTTAGCACTGCTGTTAATAGCCGTTTGCTCACTATTTCCTTTTTCCTCACTAGCACATGAAGTCAGCATCACTGCAATTAAAGGAACCATTGTTATGTATTTAATAATTTTCATTGTAATTAATTTACGATTGTATTATTTAAGCTTTTTTAGGCAGGGGATATTGTCCGTAAGCAGTTGATAAAATTGAAAAACAAAAATTCCCTAGCTCAAAATTTGACAGAATAGATGGGCGAAATCAAAACCTACAAACAGCCATGATTACATAGCAGAATGATAGAATTGGTAAACTCCTCCCTATTTGAGGTCCAAACTTAATTACTAAAATTAAAAAAAACTATAACTATTTCTAGGACTATTGGTTAGTAACACAACAAACACAAATAGTTCGCTAAAATTCAACACAATAACATCTACCCCAACAAAAAAATATGAATTTTACTATTTAGTAAACTTCAATTGATCATCAAGTACCTAACAAAAACAAAAAAACTCCCTTCAACTAAATAAGCTGAAGGGAGTTTTAATAATATTTAAAAGCAGTTTAGTCAACCAACTTTTTATACTTAAATCTTGTTGGTTCTTTACCTAATCGTTTAGCTCGGTTTACTTCGTAATCAGAATAACCGCCTTCAAAGTAATACACATCCCCATTGCCTTCAAAAGCTAAAATGTGCGTACAAATACGATCTAAAAACCATCTATCGTGAGAAATCACTACTGCACAGCCTGCAAAGTTTTCAATACCTTCTTCTAAAGCTCGTAGGGTGTTCACATCAATATCGTTGGTCGGCTCATCCAATAGCAATACGTTTGCTTCAGTTTTCAAGGTCATAGCCAAGTGGAGTCGGTTACGCTCTCCACCTGATAAAACGCCTACTTTTTTGCTCTGGTCTGAACCAGAGAAGTTGAATCGAGAAATATATGCTCTGGCATTTAGCGTTTGCCCTCCTACTTCGATATGCTCTTGTCCATTACTGATCACTTCATAAATCGTTTTCTCGGGATCTAAGTCTTTATGCGTTTGATCTACATAACCCAACTCAACGGTTTGTCCAACGGCAAATTCCCCATTATCCACTTTCTCTTCTTCCATAATCAGACGGAAAAGCGTGGTTTTACCTGCTCCGTTTGGTCCAATAATACCTACAATCCCCGCAGGTGGCAGTCTAAAGTTCAAATCATCAAAGAGAATCTTTCCGTCAAACGCTTTAGCTACTTTTTTGGCTTCAATCACCTCATTACCCAATCGTGGACCATTTGGAATAGGAATCTCTAATACGGACTCCTTTTTCATGCCGCCTTCGCTCATCATTTTGTCGTAGTTGTTCAAACGCGCCTTCGACTTACTTTGTCGACCTTTCGGGCTCATCCGAACCCATTCCAATTCTTTCTCTAAGTTCTTTCTACGCTTGCTCTCCGATTTCTCTTCCTGCGCCATTTTCTTCGTCTTCTGATCTAACCAAGAAGAGTAATTTCCTTCCCATGGAATACCTTTTCCTTTGTCCAATTCCAAAATCCATCCGGCTACATTATCTAAGAAATATCTATCGTGAGTTACCGCAATTACAGTTCCTTTATATTGCTGTAAGTGGCGCTCCAACCAAAATACAGATTCTGCATCCAAGTGGTTGGTTGGCTCATCGAGTAACAATACATCTGGCTCTTGTAATAGTAATCGGCATAAAGCGACTCTTCTGCGTTCACCACCTGATAATACAGTTACTGGGGTATCGCCTTCAGGGCATTGTAACGCATCCATAGCGCGCTGTAATCGCTGATCTAGTTCCCATGCGTTGTACTGATCAATTTTTTCTGACAGCTGCTCTTGCTCTTTCATGAGCGCTTCCATTTTATCAGGATTTTCTAACACTTCAGGATCACCAAATTTCTCGTTACAGGCCTCATAAGCTTTCAATACATCCACAATCTCTTGCACACCTTCTTCCACTACTTGCTTCACCGTTTTTTCAGGATCTAAGTAAGGCTCTTGCGAAAGCATTCCAACTTTATAACCGTCAGAAAATACTACTTCCCCTTTGATGTCTTTGTCTTCTCCTGCTATAATTCGCATTAATGTAGACTTACCAGATCCATTCAGACCGATAATTCCAATCTTTGCACCGT
>CBFHZL010000052.1:0-17298 GCA_965660325.1 uncultured Acidiluteibacter sp. | reverse complement strand
ATGGAAACGAATTCCATTGGGCTAATCGAAAGCTGTGTTCCAGGATCAAACGTGCGGATGGAGTCCACTTCGTCACCAAAGAGCTCGATACGAATTGGGTTTTCATTAGAGAAAGAATAAATGTCCACGATTCCACCACGAATAGAATAATCGCCGGGTTCTGCTGCAAAATCTACCCGATTAAAACTGTAGCTATTTAAGATATCAATGATGAAATCAATGCTCAGTTTATCATTTCTGCGAATGACTAGGGTGTTGTCCAATAGATTTTTCTTGGTCACCACTTTTTCGGTAATCGCCTCTGGGTAGGTAACAATAAGGTGCGAGCTGTCTTTCTTGTTGATTTTATTTAGCGCTTCTGCACGCATTTGAATATTGGCATTATCCGTCTTTTCTACATCATATGCTTTTCGGTAAGAGCCGGGAAAAAAGATCACTTTTTCTTCACCAACAATTTCTTCCAAATCATTTAAAAAGTAAGCAGCTTCTTCTTTGTCCCCAAGAATAAAAACATGGTTTAATGGGAAGTTTTTGGCTACTCCGTAAGCATAAAAAGAGGCAAGTGATCCAATGGCTTTTTTTAATGCAATGTGCGAAAGAGGGTTGTTGGTGAGCTGCTCTACAATGGCTTGAGTTTTGGGAGCCGAGGCAAATAAGTCTTTAAGTTCTGTTTTTGTCATCCAGTTGTGCTAAGTCGCAAAATTAAGAATTCTAATATCTATAAAGTAGAAGGAATAATCTATTAATCTGTTTTAGGAGAAGTAACCGAGAATTTAGGAAAGAGTTTTTTTAAAAGTTTTTTTTAGAAAAGCTATTACAAGATACTAACCACTAATATCACTAAGGTGATTCTTATATCTTCTTTGTGAGAGCTTTGTATTTTTTGTAGTAAAATAAGTCACTTTAAAAAGTTAAACCGCAAAGTTCACTAAGAATAGCACAACGATCACTAAGGAATTCTTCTATATTCTTTGCGTTCTTTGTGAAACCTTCGCGCTCTAAGTGGTGAAAAGTTAAGTCGTTGATTACATTTAGAAATGTTTAGTTTTGAACTCATGTGCCTACCTGCAATACTGCAATAACGCTTGCTTTGCATTTTCATCACCAAGATTCGCAGCTTGCTGGAAGTCTGCACAACCTGCAGTGGCGTCTACGGTTTGATATTTAACCAATGCTCGTAAATAATAGGCTTGTGCATTTTTTTGATTTTGAGCCAAACTCGCATTTAAATCAGTTAGCGCCTTTTCCCACTTTTTTGTTTGAATGTAAATCAGTCCTCTATTGGTGAGTGCATCAGGCTGAGGCTTGATGGCAATAGATGCATTCAAATCTTCCAATGCTGTATTGAAATCACCAATTTTAATAAACTCATTTGCCCGATTAAACAATGCATCTGCATGGTTTGGTTTTAGCTTGATTGCTTGATTAAAATCATTCAATGCCGCTTCACTTTTACCTTGTGCAGCATAAATATTTCCACGATTGGTATACGGGTCTGCATATTGAGGGTTTAATTGAATCGCCCTCGTATAAAACCGCTCAGCATCTGCTATTTTGCCTTCTTTTTCTGCAATTATTCCTTTATTGTTCCATGCTTGTGCGACGTATTGATCTTTCTCCAATACATCTCCCCAAATAGATTCATCGCTTTGCCAGACAGTAGTGCGCTGCTGAGCGTAAATGGCTAATCCTAAAAAACAAGCAACACTTCCAATAAGCAGCGCTTTCGGTTTTTTAATCAGTTTAATAATGGGATAAAGTGCTATGAGAATACCAATTCCACTCAGATAAATGTAGCGGTCAGTCACCACCTGACTACCTACTGGGATGAGTTGCAAAACAGGACCGATAGAAATAATGTAAAACAGTGAACCGAAAACGATGTATTTGTTTTTGCGGAAGCGATACACGGCAAATATGATTGCCAAAAGAATAAACGGAGCTGCATAATAAATCCAATTAAACGTTCCATTCAGCTTGTTTGGAAAGGAGTAAAAAGCCGACAATTCTATCGGAAATAAATATTGTAATGGATAAAAAACGATGGTATAGCAAAAAATCAACGCCCGCTCAGCCAAACTATAGCTCAGCGATAAGTTGGTCAGATGCTCTGCTCCATCTCGACTAAGTATGGTGATGGTACCGATGAGTAAGGAAATTAAAAAGTACGGCAGTAATTGCACGAAACTTGTAATCCAGCTTTTCTTTTCGATGACCACTAAGTAAGCCAATAGCAACACAGGTAAACTAACAGCTGTAGCTTTACTTAAGCAGGCCAAAATAAACCAACTAAACGTTCTCGGATCAAAGGTGCGAGCAGGATGCTTTAAAAAACTGAGAATGGCGGTGAGGTAAAAGGCAGTAAAGATTAAATTAGAAGTTGCGGATGCCCAGCTAACAGATTCTACCTGCATAGGATGTAAAACAAACAAGCCGACCAATGGGATGATGTAAAGTTCTTTTTTGACGAGTCTTTTAAGCACTAAAAAAACCAACCAGCCATTTAATAAGTGCAATAGAAAACTAAACCCGTGGAAAACGGCCGGCTTTATGCCAAAAAAACCGATAAGTAAACCATAAATGAGGGTGCTCACAGGTTGGTACATGCCAACGTAAGAAGAGCTGAAAATAGTTTTCAGTTTATCCCAGTTCATTCGAACGATGTCTGGGTTTTCTGTGATTTGTATTTGATCGTCAAAGTGGGTGAAGGCATTAGAGAATGAACCCCAATATGCTCCAAGTGCTACAAGGGCAATGAATATAAGGAATGCGGAAGTCGACTTTTTCTCAATTAAAATCATCCCTCTAAATTAATGGATTTGTTGAGAGTATAATAGTAAAAATAAAAAAGCCCTGAGGAAATTAATTCACCAGGGCTTTTAGCTTATTTTAATCGGTTTACAAAAACGTCAACATTTTCTCTACCATATTTTTAGAACCCATAATGCATGGTACACGCTGATGCAGTTCGGTTAATTCCACATCCATTATACGCTGCTTGCCGGTAGTGGCAACTCCACCTGCTTGCTCCATAATGAAGGCCATTGGGTTACATTCGTATAAAATTCTCAATTTACCATTAGGTGCTTTTGTGGTCTCAGGATAGATAAAAATTCCACCTTTAATCAAATTTCGATGAAAATCTGCCACCATTGAGCCAATGTATCGTGCTGAAAATGGGCGGTTAGTTGCTTTATCATCTTCTTTGCAGTATTCGATGTAATCGCGCACGCCTTGTGAAAAGTAAGGGTAATTACCTTCGTTTAATGAATAAATTTTACCGTCTTCTTTAATCTTCATGTTAGGATGAGACAAACAAAACTCACCGATAGAAGGATCTAATGTAAATCCGTTTACCCCATTTCCTGTAGTATAAACCAACATAGTAGAAGAGCCATAAACGATGTAGCCGGCTGCTACCTGTTCAGCGCCTTTTTGTAAAAAATCTTGAAGATTGGCTTCTTCTCCTACTTTACTTTTTCTGCGAAAAATTGAAAAGATGGTACCGATAGAAACATTCACATCGATATTAGAAGAACCATCTAATGGGTCAAAAGCCACTACATAATTGCCTTTTTTAGCAAAGTCGCTTTTAAAGATCAATTCATGATCATTTTCTTCAGATGCGAGGCCACAAGCTTCTCCGCCATTTTGTAGAGCAGAAATAAACTGATTGTCTGCCATAACATCAAGCTTTTGTTGAGTTTCTCCTTGAATATTTTCCGACTCTGTGGCGCCAATAATATTGACAAGACCTGCTTTATTTACTTCTCGATTGATTATTTTAGTAGCAATTACAATGTCGTTTAATAGCCGAGTTAACTCGCCCGTTGCATAGGGAAAATCCTCTTGTCGTTCTATAATAAATTCACTCAAGGTTTTAACTCCGCTCATTGTATTGATTTTAAAATTTTTGCAAATATCGCAAAATGAAAGCAATTTGGAAGTCTATCTTTAAACTGATGAAGTAAACTATTTTAAGACATTATTACCACACTCACATTAAAAACTATAAAACTTTATGATCTTGCTTAACGATTATGTTAATATGGATTGTTATTTATTTTAGTAGCTCGATTTCCTTCTTTAAAATAGGAATGTCTTTTACCAATATCCTCCAAAGAACAGAGGGTTCGATTGAATCGTAAGCATGAACAATAAGGTTTCTTAATCCAATGATTTGACGTATTCCTGAAATACGTATTTCAGGATCAATTTGAACTATTTTATTTAATGCTTCGCCGATAATCATTAAATCACGTTCTACCGCCCTTACAGATATGAAACTCTGCTGAAAGTCATTAAAATCTAGTTGATGGTGGTTGATTATTTTATCAAGTTCTACAATGATAGACTCAATATCGAGTAGATATTTAAGGATCTTTCTATGCCGCTGCATATAATGTTTTCTTAGTCCTGTCTAGTTCATTCTTAAAAATTGGATTCTTAACGACTCTGTATGAAACCAGATCAATATTTCTTTTGAATAAAAGTTCCAAATCCTCCATAAGCCCGAAAAATGCATCACCGTATTCAATTGGGGAAAGATTTTCTTTTAGAATGTAAGCAAAATCTAAATCGCTGTTTTCTGAAAATTCAGCGGTTAATGCTGAACCAAAAACATACAATTCAGCTACAGCATGTTTTCTGCAAATTTCCTGAAGTTCGTTTATATTTTCTTCGATTAACTTGTTCATCAGTTCAAAGATACTAAAATAGACAATTTACACGATGTTGCCTATGTAAACATATGAAGTTGAAAGTTGACTTTTGATAAAGTAATCAATAGGCTTTTTAACTCCTAAAATTTACCTTTGCTCAAAAGCATCAACATTATGGTCACCATACGAGAAGGTAAAAAAAGCGATTGCCCTGAAGTACTCCAACTAATTCACGAATTGGCTGTTTATGAAAAAGCCGCTGATCAGGTAGAAGTTACTCTTGATGAATTAATCGAAGACGGTTTTGGACCGAATGCCATTTTCCGCTTATTGGTAGCAGAATTGGATCAAAAAGTCATCGGAATTGCACTTTATTACACAAAGTACTCTACTTGGAAAGGCAAGTGTATTTATTTGGAAGATTTAATCGTAACCGAAAAGCACCGCGGAGTAGGCGCAGGTAAACTACTATTTGAGGCACTTATAAAAATTGCTGCGGAACAAAATGCAGGTCGAATGGAGTGGCAAGTACTCGATTGGAATGAGCCGGCAATTGGGTTTTATAAAAAGTACAATGCAGAGTTAGATGGAGAATGGTTCAATGCCAAATTTAGAAGAGAACAATTGCAGGAATTATCAAAGAAATTGAAATAAATGAAGGTATTTAAATTTGGAGGCGCATCAGTAAAAGATGCTGTTGCGGTTAAGAATGTAGCGACTATTTTAAAGCAGTATGAGAACGACCAGATTGTGGTAGTGGTTTCTGCGATGGGTAAAACGACCAATGCACTTGAAGAGCTGTTGGATGCTTATTTTCACGGAAGAGACAATACCATGGAGTTGTTAGCTGCAGTCAAAAGCTTTCACTTTGAGATATTAAAAACACTTTTTGACGATCCTCACCATCCGATTTTTGAGGAGATACATAATACTTTTGTAGAGATAGAATGGCAGCTAGAAGAGGAGCAAATGCGGGAGTACGACTTTGAGTACGATCAAATGGTAGCTGTGGGTGAGTGGATTTCAGCAACCATCGTTTCTGCATATTTAAAACATGTTGGTTTATCCAATAAGTTGCAAGATGTTCGGGATTTGATACGCACAGATAATGCCTATCGAAATGCAAAAGTAGATTGGGACGCTTCTGCAGAAAATGTAAACCGATACTTAAAACCTTACTTCCAAAACGAAGAAAATCGATTGATGGTGGTGCAGGGATTTGTCGGCTCCACGTCGGAGAATTTTAACTCTACGCTAGGCCGAGAAGGTTCTGATTACACCGGTGGTATTTTAGCAAACCTAACTGATGCAGACTCATTAACCATTTGGAAAGATGTACCGGGAATGCTCAATGCCGATCCGAAATGGTTTGAAGAAACAGTAAAGTTGAACAACATTTCTTACCACGAAGCAGTTGAGCTGGCGTATTACGGAGCTACGGTAATTCATCCTAAAACGATAAAACCACTTCAGAACAAGCAAATCCCACTGTATGTAAAGTCATTTGTTAACCCTAAAGAGGAGGGAAGTGTAATCAATGATAATTCCGCAAAGGACTCGTTAATCCCATCTTATATATTTAAAACCAATCAGATATTAGTTTCTATTTCGCCTAGAGATTACTCCTTTATCGCCGAAGAGAATTTAAGTCAGATTTTTGGCTGCTTTGCCAAGCATAAAGTAACGGTAAATTTAATGCAGAACTCAGCGATTAGTTTTTCTGTGTGTGTAGATAATCAACGAGATAAAATAAACACTTTAATTGAGGAACTCAAGGCTGATTATAAAGTGTATTACAATGATGATTTATTGTTGTTGACGGTAAGACATTACAATGAAGAGACATTAGCGAAATTGTTGAAAGGGAAATCTGTCTTTGTAGAGCAAAAGAGTAGGCAGACGGCGAGGTTTGTCGTTAAGTAATGGTTAATTATTAATGGTGAATTGTTAATTGGCTTTGCTACCGCAAATCCGTTGTAATGGTGAATTGTTAATTGGCTTTGCTACCGTAAATCTGTTGTAATGGTGGATGCTTCGTTAATTGGCTTTGCTTTCACAAATTCGTTGTAATGATGGATGGTGAATTGGTCTTGCTTCCGCAAATCCGTTGTAATGGTAAATTGTTAATTGGCTTTGCTACCGCAAATCCGTTATAATGGTGGATGGTGAATTGTTAATTGGTTTGCTGAATACATCAATTAACCATTACCTAATATCTTATCCGCCAAAAAAGCCGATAATTTCTCATAAGATTCTACTGTCCAACCGGCTACGTGAGGTGATAAAATGACTTTATCTGAAGCAATTAAATCCTGAAAGGCTTGCGGAAGCTCCTCTTTGTTGAGGTTCTCAAACGATAAACTTTCAAATTCGGAAACATCTAAGCAGGCTCCTAAAACTTTCTGAGCATTGATTCCTTTAACCAATGCTGAGGTATCTAAGCATTTTCCGCGAGCGGTATTGATAAGGTAAAATGGTTTCTTACAATTGGCTATAAATTGCTCATCCACATAATAATGTGTTTCTTCAGTATACGGCAAATGAATGCTAATAACATCTGAATTGACTTGCAATTCTGGTAAGCTAACTTCCTTTACCAGTTCAGTTCCAAAACCTTCTTTGTATTTATCGTGGGCTAAAATAGTCACGCCAAAACCCTGTAATCGCTGCGCTAAGGCTTGACCCATGAATCCATAGCCAATTAAGCCAACTGTTTTCCCTTTCAATTCTATTCCTCGATTTTTCTCTCTCAACCAAAGTCCTTGTCGTACTTCTTGATCGCCTCTTGAAAGGTGATTGAATAAGCTCAATAATAGGCCAATGCAATGTTCGGCTACCGCATCCCGATTGCCTTCAGGCGAGTTAAAACATTGAATGTTGAGCTTTTTAGCAGCAACTAAATCGATGTTTTCCATGCCTGCACCTGATCGTGCAATCCATTTCAGCTTAGACGCTTTTTCTAACATTTCGGCATCGAACTTGAATTTACTTCTGATGACTGCACCTTCATAATCACCAATAATCTGCTCTATTTCAAAAGGCTTTAAATCAATCATCCAATCACATTGGAAGCCCATTTTTTCTAATCGCTTTTTTAAAATCGGATGAACAGAATCAATAAAAATGACTTTTTTAGACATGGCTAGAAGTAATTATACAACAATCGGCCAACTCCAAAGTAGATAAATAAACCGATGATGTCATTCAGTGTGGTAATAAATGGCCCGGTAGCCAATGCAGGATCTACTTTATACTTCTCCAATACTAGGGGAACCGCTGTGCCAAGAAGCGTGGCAAAAACTACAGCCGTTATTAGGGAAATACTCACTGTTAGGCTAAGCGCCCAAGAGTCTGAAAACAATACATTGTAAGCAAAAATAAGTGAGGATACAAGTACTCCGTTGAGCAATCCAACTGAGAACTCTTTGAATAGTCGTGAAAAGATAGAATCAAATCCCATCGTTTTATTGGCCAAACCCTGCACTACTATTGCCGATGATTGTACCCCTGCATTTCCGCCCATAGCGGCAATAAGCGGAATAAAAATTGCCATTTCAGGATGAATTTGTATCTGACCTTCATAGTTTTCAATCACCAATGAACCTAAAACACCACCAAGTAAGCCAATCACCAACCAAGGGATTCGCGCTTTTGAAAGCGCCCATACGCGATCGCTTGATTCAGCAGTTTGCGTTAAACCAGATGCCATTTGGTAATCTTTATCTGCTTCTTCACGGATTACATCTACCACGTCATCAATCGTAATTCGCCCAATTAGTCGGTATAACTCATCCACTACGGGCAGTACAACTAAGTCATACTTTTCCATAATGTTGGCCACTTCCTCTGACTTTTCATAAGCTTTAACCGCTAATACATCTTTAAAGTAAACATCTTCAACCTTGGCAGTGCTAGAAGCCAGAAGTAACTTTTTTAGCGATAAGGTGCCTATTAATCGGCTTTGATTATCAACTACATATATAGAATAGACATTCTCAATATCTTCTGCTTGTTTGCGCATTTCTTTCACGCATTTTAGCATGCTCCAATTCACATTTACTTGAATGAGTTCCTTTGCCATTAGTCCACCGGCAGAATCTTCTGGATAACTCAGTAGATCCACAATATCGCTTGCTTGTTCCTCGTCTTGTATGTGGGAGATAACCTCTTCCTTTACCTTGTCAGACAGCTCAGCCATAATATCGGCAGCGTCATCCGAGTCCATATTTTCGATAAAGGTCTCTGCTATTTCTTGAGCCCCAATAGAATCTAAATACCGCTCCCGCACATCTTCATCCAGCTCAATTAGAATATCAGCTGATTTTTCTTTCCCAATGTATTTGTATAACAGTGAGGCTTGTTCTATGGTTAGCTCATCTAAAATTTCAGCAATATCTGCCGGGTGGAGTTCACTAATTTCTTGTAAAATCGGTGTTTCCAATCCGGTGTCTAAGCTTTCTCTTAGCTCGTTTAGATATTCTTTCGTTAATTCAAATTGCATGGGCGACTCAATTTGCTGTGGACGAATTTACAACTTTAGGCCAGAATAAGCAGTCGTGTGGAGGTTTTTTTCGGATGGTGGTGAAAGAGGATGTTTCTGAAGTTACTTAAAGAGTTATTTATAAATCATAAATCTTAACGATTGGTAATCCTTCTATGTTCAGTTGGGTTATTAAGCCTTATTACTCAATCAAGATAGCGTTACTAATGATACTGTCATTTTTCTCATTTATACGCTTTAGCTTTTCATTATATACACCTAAATTGTACATCAAGTATAATTCACCCGAAAATTTTTCACACTTTTCAAATATCAAAGTATCAATAAGCGGGATGTCAGGGTCTATTGTTTTATAACCAAAAACTGAACTATCATCTCTTCTTCCATGAATGTAATTACAATCTACTTGTAATTGTAATGGTGCAGAAAACAAGTAACCTAGATCATTACCTTGTGTTACAATATTTATAGGACTATTTGATTTATTAGTGATCTTTATAAGAAGATTGATAGTTGAATATCCATTACTTTTTAATGGCAGTGCGTCACCCTCTAGCTCTCTAATTTCAAATTCCATTAACTCATTGTAATTCTTTTTTGAAGTTAATAGATACTTCCTAGGAATACTATAGCATCCCATTAAAGCAAGTAAGAGGAGAATTGTTGTTAGTTTTATTGTCATCTATGATTTGATAATTGCAGAAGTTTACAAGTTAATGTAAATTTTAGTAAACATGCAGTCCCTTTTTAATGTCTTAAGTATTTCCCTCGTCTAAAAAGCCAGTTCGCGATATCGGCAAAGGAACTTAGTGCATTTCTATTGCTTTTGTTTTTATTCTACGTGGCATTAAATTATTACCTATACAATAATTATCAAATTCTTTAAACGTATAATATTTGAATTCTAGAATGCTCAAAATGTAACTATCAACTATAGTTTTTCCTATTAAATTAAGTTGATTAATATAAATTTTAGTTTCACTTTCAATTGAATCTTTATTGTCAAATTTGAAATAAAGAGAATCACTATTAAAATATATTGAATCTATTAAAAAGGTAAATTCTCCGCTATTATTAGTTATATAATTGTCAAGTTTTTTTATTCCATTAAAAAGAGTAACTACCTTAAATTCCATTTGCTTATTGATTGATGAATTTGAACTCTCAATCTCTAACAAACAAAGATCTTGAGAATATATAAGAGAAGAAAGTAGTATAAATAACAGAGAAAAATGTGTTTTTATCATAGTAGTTGTTTGTTTAAAACTTAGTCCGCTTATATCTTTATATGCTTAGAAACCTATTCATTGCTAATTAATTTGCTTTAAACGAATTTGATAGCATGAACCAGTTCACACAGGCGTCTTCGTCCGTGTGTTGATTTTATAGGATTTTAAATCCCTTTTTGTAATTTAAATATACCGAAATATTTACGTTAGAAATTTAAAATATCACTCTCATCTATTCTAGGGCTAAGTTATGATGAACGAGCAGTAAAAAAGCTAATCAAACAATAGTTTAGACGGAAGTTATCTGCCAACAAATAAGAAATTTAGGGGGATCAATACATAAACCCAAAATACCACAGCGGTATGGTATTTAAATACCCAGCTTCTATGTCGTCTTTAACGATGTATGCATTGTCGATTCCTGCTAGCTGCTTTTGTGATTTGCCTTTGCCGCCTACTTCAAATATGTTTCCATTAATCTCAAAATCGCCCTTTTTTGGCAGTTTCACCGAATGGTTAATTCCTGCCTGAGACATAAAGAACGTTTCTCTTATGTTGCCAATATTGGCTTCATAATGCGGAACCAATGCGTAGCATAAGTTAGTATTGTTTAAGTACACTTTTTCAGGTTTCCCCAAACCTTGTATTCCTTTCGTATTCTGATGAATCATCGTAATCAATCCACCTCGCTCCAAATAATCAAAATATTCCTTCAATAATGACCTGGAGATATCCGTCATCTCCGCTATTTTAGAAATATTAGGCTTAAAAGGGACACTTTCCGAAATAATTTGAAGTAATTTTTTTAATTTCCCAATAGTGCTAGCCTTTATATCAAAATGTTGCGCTAAATCTACTTCTAAAACGGCATTTACTACATTTAGCAATTTAGTTTCAAATTCTCGCTCTAAATAGAACGGGTAGTATCCTTTTTTGAGATAGTTTCTGAAATGTGACAGCGGATTTTCCAAAGGAATAGCTACTTTATTTTCGAGAATTTCTCCTAATTCCACCACAGGCAGTTCTTTTCCTGTTTCAAAAAACAAGTATTCTCTAAATGATAAACCGTGAAGGGTGTAATGAACCGCACGCCTGCTTAAATCGCCATAATTTTTAAGAATATCGATAATGGAGCTGCCTGTAAATACAACTTGTAAATCAGGTATCGTATCGTAAATATGCTTTATCTCACCTGACCAAGCTTGGTATTTATGTACTTCGTCAATGAATAAATGTTTTCCGCCTGAGTTTCTAAAGTTAAGTGCAATTTCAAATAATGATAGTTTATAAATAAATAAACTATCAGCTGTGATGTATAGATAATCAGAAGGGTTAGTGCTTTCTTTTATTCGCTGAAGCAATAAGGTAGTTTTGCCCACACCTCGCTGACCAGTTATCGCAATCAGCCGATTTTCCCAATCTATTTTATCATAGAGGTAACGTTTCTTAGAAAGATCTACTGATTGTAAAAGCCTATTTTGGGTATCAAATAATCGTTCCATATTGTATTTTGTATAGTTAACTGTACAAAAATAACAATATTTTGACTACTACACTATACAAAATGATCTGTATTTTGACTAGTACACTCTACAATTTTGCCTTTTCTAATTCAGTAATTTCACAATTTCGATGAATTGAGCGACAGAAAGCTGTTCTGGGCGTTCGTTGAAAATTACATTTTCTTTCACCTCTGGCTTATCGTTGATGAATTGCTTCAATGAGTTTCTAAGTGTCTTCCGGCGTTGGTTAAAAGCAATTTTCACGATTGATTTAAAGCGTTTTTCATCCACTTCTAGAGCGGTCACATTATTTCGTTGCAGCCTAATCACGGCAGATTGCACCTTCGGTGGTGGGTCGAAAACATCTGGCTCTACCGTAAATAAATAATCAATGGTGTAGAAGGCTTGGAGTAACACACTCAGGATTCCGTAGGTTTTAGACCCGGGAGGAGCTGCTATACGTTCCGCAACTTCCTTCTGAAACATACCAACTACTTCGATTACTTTATCCCGATTATCGTAGGCTTTAAATAGAATCTGAGAAGAGATGTTGTACGGAAAGTTGCCAACAATGGCGAAATTATCCTCGCCAAAAATGCTGCTCAAATCATACTTTAAAAAGTCACCCTCTATGATACGGCTGTCATCTAACTCTTCAAAGTTTTCGAGCAAAAATTGTATAGATTCTCCGTCAATATCAATGATGTAAGTCTCCAAGTCTTTCCGGTTGACCAAATACTTTGTCAACACACCCATACCTGGACCTACTTCTATTACTTTGCTGTATTGGTCAGTCATTTGCAGCGCATCTACTGTGTTAGCTGCAATGCTTTCATCCGTTAAAAAATGCTGACCGAGGTGCTTTTTGGCTTTTACTAATTTCAACTTATACTTTTTCGAGTAGACTTCTAAAGGCTACAAATTTATCTTTATATCTATCGGTATGGTCTTTCTGTAAAGCAGGTGCATGGTCACGCTGGTATTCATCCAAATCGGCCATACTTGGACAATGGTACTGGATGTTATACGTAATTCCTGCTTCATCCTCTGCTGTAGTCAGCACACGTGTGATCAGGTTTTCTGTAAAATATCCGGTCTTCATCACATCTGGAATGTGGGTATCTTTCATCCAACCTAACCACTCTTCATGAACGTTTTTTTCTACACTTACTGTTACGCTATATATAATCATTGGTGCTATTAATTTATGGTATCTCCACGCAGTGATCTAAAGCGTTTTCGTGCTTCTACTACGTGAATACTATTGCTGTAATTCGTTAATATTAATTTATACAATTCCATCGCCTCATCAGGCTGATTCAGTTTCTCTTCTAACAATTTGGCTAAGTAAAAATGCCCATCATCACCCAAAATATCGGTAGGAAAGGTGCTGATTAGACTTCGCAGTTGCTTAGCTGCAGCCTCATAATTTCCTTTTTTATAATCGATTTTGTATTGCATATAAAGCAATTCATCGTTGAGCGAAGAGGCCGGGAAAAACTGAGGAATAGAATCCAAGGTTTGTTTGGCTTTCTCTGCTTTGTTTTGAAAAAGTAGCAGTTCCGCTCTTGCATACATCTCCAATGGATCAGCGATGCTATCCAAACCGATATTATCTGTGATGAGCAAAGATAGTTCAATCGCATCATTAGAAATTAGTTTGGAAGTTGATCCTTTTAATGCATTTAATTGGGCCTGGCTCCACAAAAAGTCACCTGCATAGTACGATATTTTTGCATTTTTAAACTTGGCACGTTCGCCTATTTCATCGTATTTAAATTCCTTTTCTACTTGGGAGTAGAGTAGGGAAGATTCCCAAATTTCTCCTTGTATCAGCAGCACATCTCCTAGCTCTATTTTTGCTTCTGCAACTTCAGGTCGTGCTCCTCCCGGCATTTCTATGGCTTCATTTAGCAGAGTTGCCGCAGCATCTAGGCTATCGAGATAAAACGCTAAGAAGTGAGCATAACTATTCATCAGACCTACAGTTTCTCTATTTTTACCCAATTCTTTAAGCGACGATTTGTAACTTGTATTTACTTCTTCTAGTTCAGTTTTGGTATAATTTTCTGTGTGTATAATTTTTTCTTTTATCGCATCCACTAGGTTTATTCGTGCACCATTATAGTATAAGTTATTTCGCCCTTTATCGATGATGTATTGGTAACAATTAATGGCTACATCATATTCTTCATTGCTCAACGCTAAACGACCTAACGTATAGATTCTGGTTCCATTTTCATCTAGCCGTCGGTCTATCGCTTTGGCTTGGATAAATGCACCGTTGAAGTTTTTTTCTTGAATGTATTGCCATATCAAAAGCTCCGTAAAAACGGTTTTTTCGGGTTGTTTCTGAATTCTTGAAAGCAGGTTAGTCCGCAGTATTTCTTTTACTTCACCATTTGGGTCAGGATTTAGGATGGTTTGTAGCACATTTTGAATACTTTGTACGTAGTTTTCATTTTCTCCAATAATGTCCATGTATTCATTGATCATGGCGGCTGTTTCTCCCTTTCTACCATATAGGTTGGCCAATTGAAAATTGTACTGGAGATCTTTGCCTGTGGTTCGCTGAGCTCGCTCGTAAACTGCTATCGCAAAGTCATATTCGTTTATCGATGCAAAATCATTTGCTAGAGTAATGTAGTAGTTCTGAGCAGGTCTTACTTCTTTCAGTGCCTCCTCAAAACTTTTCTCAGCCTTTTTTTCATCTCCTTCTTCCCGGTATACCAACCCCAAATCTACATAGAGTAGGTAGTTGTTATCTCTCGTTTTTATTCTTTTTTTAACGAGGTTTTCAGCTGATTTAAAGTCTTGTTGCTCTATGTAGATGCTCAGCAATCGCTCGTAAGTATTGGAAAAGGAGGTTTTTTCATATACTTCTTCGTACAGGGATAGCGCCTTTTCTATTTCATTGTTTTCGTAGAATTGCTCGGCTAATTTCAAGTCAGTTTCTACACTGTTTTGGGCAGACAACAAAAAAGGCAAAAGCACCATAATTGCTAAAATAGCCTTTAAGGTGCTTTTGAATAGGGTATGTAAACGAATGATCACGAATTACCTTTCTTTGCTTTTAATTTCTCTCTTGTAGCTGCGCTTAGTGAGTCAACTACAGGCCCGTATTGGCTATACAATTCTTCAGCACTGTTAATCTTAACTGTTAGTTGGTCGATTTGCTCCACAATCGTGTTTACATTGCTTTGCTCCAGCTGAAAATACTTGTCGAACTTTTCTTCTTTTACAATGTCGTTTTCAATGTCTTGCTTTAAAGCATTTAATTGATCGATCTCTGTTTTTGCAGCAGCTAGCATTTCGTTGTATCCTGTTTTGTACTTAGCATACACTTTCCGCATCGATCGGTAGTCTCCAAGCATCACCAATAAATCCTTACTAACGGTATCTTCTAAATTTCTAGACAAGAAGCCTAAGTTGGCAAATATGGTATCATGATGAACCATTATTTGCTCGTAGTCAGTTGCTTCAAGAGCATCTGCTTGCGTCTGTGTTTCTTGAATTAGTTCATCTACTTTTTCGATGTTCGCTTTATCCTGATCTGACAGACAGCCAACTAGTATTACTGATAAACCTAAAACGAATACGGCTTTGCTAAACTTTTTCATTATGATATGGTATTAAATCTAGTGTAAGGTACCAATACTTCAGGAATAACAATTCCGTCCGCAGTTTGATTATTTTCTAATAAGGCTGCTAATATTCTAGGCAGAGCCAATGCACTTCCATTTAGGGTATGTGCTAGCTCAGTTTTTCCAGCTTCATTCTTAAACCGTAGCTTTAGTCGGTTTGCTTGGAAGGCTTCAAAATTAGAGATAGAGCTCACTTCAAGCCATTTGTCTTGAGCAGCGGAGTACACTTCCATGTCGTAAGTCAGAACAGAAGTAAACCCTAAGTCGCCTCCACATAATAGTGCTACACGATACTGCAAGCCTAATTTATTTAGTAAACCTTTTACGTGGTCTACCATTTGGTCTAAGGCTTCGTACGATTTATCTGGATGTTGGATTTGCACAATTTCCACCTTATCAAACTGGTGTAATCTGTTCAAACCTCTCACATCTTTACCATATGAACCTGCTTCTCTTCTAAAACAAGGCGTGTACGCTGTATTTTTAATTGGGAAATCACTTTCTTTAAGAATAACGTCTCGATAAATATTAGTCACCGGTACTTCCGCAGTTGGTATAAGGTATAAATCATCTACACCTACATGGTACATTTGCCCTTCTTTGTCAGGTAGTTGTCCTGTGCCAAACCCTGAAGCTTCGTTGACTAAGTGCGGCGGAATCACTTCTTCATAGCCGGCATCTCTAGCCTCATCTAAAAAGAAATTAATCAATGCACGCTGAAGAATGGCACCTTTCCCTTTATAAATTGGAAAACCTGCACCAGTCACTTTTACGCCGGTTTCAAAGTCAATTAAATCAAACTTCTTGGCTAATTCCCAGTGAGGTAATGGCTCAAAGTCAAATGTTGGAGCGTTGCCTTTTTCTTCTATGATTTTATTGTCAGCATCGCTTTTTCCTTGAGGAACAATCTCGTTGGGTACGTTCGGTAGTTGATAAAGCAGTTGTTGTAAAGCATCTTCAATCGAGCCCAGCTGTTCCTTTAGCTTCGCACTTGACGCTTTTAATGCAGCCGTCTTGGCTTTCATGCCATTGGCTTCTTCTGCTTTTCCACTTTTAAATAATTGTCCTATCTCCTTGGCTAATGAATTGGAGGTAGCTAGTTGCTGATCCAGTTCTTGCTGTGTCGCTACGCGTTCGCCATCTTTTTCGATAATCTCATCGATTGTAGCAGTAGCTTCTAGGTTTCTCTTTTTATAGCGCTCTATGATTAAGGCTCTATTCTCTTTTATAAAGGGTAACTGTAACATGTTTTTTTATTGACTTTTCAGATGAACAAAGATACAAGACCATTACAATATTATGGTCATATGCGTATTAAAACATTTTAAAGGCGGAGATCTTTTTTATGCTGTATCGTATATGCAAGGATCACCTGCAAGGAAAGTGAATTCCTTGCCTCAGTGAAGTTGGGTTTAGAGACGTTTAAACTGTGATTGTTGGACCAAAAAAAAACACCTCTCAGCAAGGCTAAGAGGAGTTTTTTATAAATCGTATGTAGATATTATTCGAAACCTTCGGTGTCTACAGAAACAAATGATTTTTTGTTTGACTTTGTTTTGAACACTACTAATCCATCTTTAAGTGCAAATAAAGTATGGTCTTTACCAATACCTACATTTTCACCTGGATTGTGTCTTGTTCCTCTTTGTCTTACGATGATGTTACCAGCTTGAGCAAATTGCCCACCGTGTACTTTCACACCTAATCGTTTACTTTCTGAATCTCTTCCGTTTTTCGAACTACCTACCCCTTTCTTATGTG
>CBFHZL010000051.1:1364-17817 GCA_965660325.1 uncultured Acidiluteibacter sp. | reverse complement strand
TCTGCTTTTTCAGAAAATAAAGGTTTTGTTTTTGCCCAAGTGGTCTTAAATAGCTCAGAGTGGCGGTAATTTTCCAAAGCTTCTTCGCTGTCCCAATGGCTGTGCGTAAAGAAGATATTGCCTTGCGTGCTACAACGCAGTAGCTCCAATTTGTTTACGCCTTCAAAGTTTCGGATTTGCTCTTTACTTTCGTTAAAGATGGTAATGAAGTCGTTTATGTGTTCTTCCTGAAATGTGAGTTTTACAATTCTAATGATCATCGATTACTACTCTTATGTGACTATTTAATTGAATTCCTAATAGGGCAGAAGCTTTGCCTTTGTGTAGGGCTATTTCTAATAAATTGGCAGAGTTGAAGATGGCTACTGGTTCTCCTTCCGCTAATTCGCTGTAGGAGTAGCAGACTCTTTTTATTCCGCTTGAAGTTGATCGGTAGTTGATCGTGAATTGCTCATTCTTCACAAAATTATTGAAGATGATATCACTAATATTAGTTACAGCGTTACCAAAGCTATCGATGTGAATGACCATTCCTCGAAGTACATCTTGATCGATAAATGGCTGGTATCCAATTAATCGATTAACACCGTTGATTGGTCTGCCCAATACGCTGATCGTACCACCTTTTACAATATGTGCAGCAACTTTTACAAACACATCTTTGGTAGGAAAAGACAGCCGGTTGGAATCAAGTGAAACGTTTAATTCAATAATCTCTTCCGGTTGTTCATCTCCAAAAATGAGTGAGAATACGCCGGTATCTGCAGCTATAAAATAATGTCCGTCGAACTTTACTACCAAATGGGCGTTTTCAATGGTAGCTTCAGACATTACACCAATGATGTGGATACTTCCTTTTGGAAAGTGAGGGTAAGCATTTTTGACCAAGTAAGCAGCTCGTGCAGTATCAAACTGTGGCACCTCGTGAGTTATGTCGACCACAGTGGCATTAGGACACTGCGAGTAGATGGCTCCCTTCGTTGCTCCGATGTAATAATCAGCACGTTGGAAATCTGTAGTCAGTGTAATAATACTCATTTATGGGCGATGTCTAAAATTTGAAATAAATGCGACAATAGTCTCCAAAATTAGTAATATTTTTGAAGCTTGTAAGAAGGAAGATCAAACATAAAAGATAAAAATGAGGACCGCTTAGTGGAGAAAATAATAGATATCAGCCATATCACACCGATAGAGCTTTACGGGGTGAATGATAAGAAATTAGACATTATTAAAAAGAAATTCCCAACCTTAAAATTGATTGCTAGGGGAGATGAACTCAAAGTGATTGGTAATGCCTCCACCATTGATGATTTTGAAGGTAAGTTAGGTTTGCTTATTCAGCACCTTCAGAAATACAAACAGCTTACGGAAACGAACATTGAGCACTTGCTAATTGGCGACTTAAAAGTAGGGCAAGAATCACTTAAGGGAGCTGATGATGTTTTGGTGTATGGAAACCATGGAATTATGGTTCGTGCTAGAACGGCTACTCAGCGTAGTATGGTAAAAGCAGTGGAAGATAATGACATGGTATTTGCAATGGGGCCTGCCGGTACGGGTAAGACCTACACTGCGGTCGCACTAGCAGTGAGGGCACTAAAAAATAAAGAAGTAAAACGAATTATTTTAACCCGTCCCGCGGTAGAAGCAGGTGAAAATTTAGGCTTTTTACCGGGTGACTTGAAGGAAAAGTTAGATCCTTTTTTACAGCCGCTTTATGATGCGCTTCATGATATGATTCCTGGAGAAAAGTTGAGGGATTACTTAGAGAATAATGTGATTCAGATAGCGCCGCTTGCGTTTATGCGGGGTAGAACATTGGACAATGCTTTTGTTATTTTAGATGAGGCGCAGAATACCACACGACCGCAATTTAAAATGTTTTTAACCCGTATGGGAAAATCCGCTAAGTTTATCATTACAGGAGATTCCTCTCAGATTGATTTACCAAGAAACCAGCCTTCTGGATTGGTGCAGGCGTTAGATATTTTAAAGCATGTTAAAGGAGTTGGATTCATTCAGTTTGATGGAAGAGACGTTATGCGTCATGAGCTTGTAAAAAAGATTGTAGCTGCCTACGACAAGGAGGAAGAGCGATTAGAAGAAGTAAAAAGAGAAAAGTTTAAAAAATGAGTGGAGTAAAAGAAGCACCCCAGCAGTTTACGGGTCAAGTAGGGTTTTACAGTGGTAAGGTTCGGGACGTATACAATATTAATAACAAGCACTTAGTGATGGTGGCTTCTGACCGAATCTCTGCATTCGATCATATTTTACCCAAACCTATTCCGTATAAGGGGCAGGTTCTCAATCAAATTGCTGCTAAATTTTTAGCCATGACCGCTGACATTGTTCCGAATTGGATAGAGGTTGTGCCTGATCCTTCCGTTGCAATTGGAAAATTGTGTGACACATTTAAGGTTGAGATGGTGATACGCGGCTATTTAAGCGGGCACGCATGGAGAGAGTATAAAGCAGGGAATCGAATTATTTGCGGCGTGAGCATGCCTGATGGAATGAAAGAAAATGATCGGTTTCCATCTCCGATTATTACACCAGCCACTAAAGCCGAAGAGGGACATGATGAGGATATTTCAAGAGAAGAAATTATCCGTCAAGGAATTGTTGCTGAATCTGATTATATTCAGTTGGAAAACTATACAAGACAGCTTTTTGAGCGAGGAACATCAATAGCAGCTGATAAAGGCTTGATATTGGTAGATACCAAATATGAATTTGGAAAAATTGGCGATACCATTTATCTAATTGATGAGATTCATACGCCAGACTCTTCACGCTATTTTTATGCGGAAGGATACCAAAACCGACAAGACAATGGAGTGAAACAAAAACAACTATCCAAAGAGTTTGTAAGAGAATGGTTAATTGAGCAAGGGTTTCAAGGCCTAGATGGACAAGTAATGCCCGACATGCCTGATAGTTTTGTAGCAGAAGTTTCTGAACGTTACATCGAGTTGTATGAGCACATCACCGGAGATCGTTTCGAAAAGGCTGATATCTCTAATACCTCAAAACGTATTTTTGATAACGTAGAGTCAGCACTATCATCACTTTAAGTATCTGTTTATAATTATTTTAACGATTGTTTTATAAATTCATGTTGATACATTAAATGTATATACATATATTTGCATCAAACTTTAGGTATGCGGATAGAAGATGAAATAAAACAGGTTAAATTCGATAATGAGCACCATAAGCTCATGATCAACTTACTTTTCAGTGGGAAGTGGATCACAGATATTATGACTAAGCACCATAAACGGCATGATATCACGAATCAGCAGTACAATGTTCTTCGCATATTAAGGGGGCAACACCCTAAGACAGCCTCGGTTAATATCATTTCAAATCGAATGATAGACCGCATGTCTAATGTTTCGCGCTTGATTGATAAGTTGGAAGCAAAAGGACTTGCCAAACGAATTTTGTGTGAGAATGATCGCAGACAAGTGGATATAACGATCACCAATAAAGGTTTAGAGTTGCTCAAAGTTATTGATCAAGAACAATCCATTATGCAAAAAAACTTAAGCACATTAACAGAAGAGGAAGCAATCACTTTAAATAACTTACTAGATAAATTAAGAGGATGATGAACGAATTAATTAAAAAAAGATGGAGCCCAAGGGCATTTGAAAACAGAGCTATAAGTCAAGAAGACTTGGACGTCATTTTTACAGCTGCAGGAAAAGCCCCAAGTGCTTTTAATGGTCAGCCGTGGAAATTTATTGTTGGTAACCGATTTGCAAACAAAGATGTTTACGATAAGATAATCTCCACACTAATTGAATTTAATCAGTCTTGGGCTACTCAAGCTCCTGTATTGATTGTTACAGTTGCAGAGATGATTTCAAGCTTTAACGGAAAAGAGAATCCTACCGCTACTTATGATTTGGGAGGAGCTGTTGGGTACTTATCGCTTCAAGCTATGGAATTAGATATTTATAGTCATCAAATGTCTGGATTTGATGCAAATAAAGCAGGAGAATTGCTTAATATAGATGATAACCATCGTGCAATTTCGGTTGTTGCTTTAGGATATGTTGGTGATAAGAATACCTTACCTGAGGGATTGGCAGAGAAAGAGACACCTGAAAGTGATCGAAAACCATTAAGTGAGATAAGATTTGAATCTTCATTTTAGAAGTAATTAAAGTAGAGGTCTAATTAGTAGAGGGTTGTAATTTTACAACCCTCTTTTATTTCAGTGGCTTTTTTTCAACTCTTTTTATAGGTAATTTTGCCTTTCAAAAAAATGAATTTGTGATGGAGATCAAGGTAACTAAAACAGAAAACAGCAGACTAGAACATGTAGACTTTAACAACCTACAATTTGGGCGTACGTTTTCTGATCATATGTTCGTTGCTGAATATGAAAATGGCAAGTGGTCAAATTTTGAAATTAGGCCTTATGGTGATTTTTCGATTAGTCCCGCCAGTGCTTCTCTTCATTACGGTCAAACTATTTTTGAAGGTCTTAAAGCATTTAGAAATAAAAATAGTGAAGTCGTTCTTTTTCGTCCGGAGTACAATTGGGAACGCTTTTGTCAGTCGGCCAACAGAATGTGTATGGCAGAGGTACCTAAGGACGTTTTCATGGAGGGCTTAAGTCGTTTGTTGGAATTAGACCACGGTTGGGTTCCTACCAATGAAGGTTCCTCGCTATACATTAGACCTTATATGTTTGCTGATGAAGAATTTCTTGGTGTGAAGCCCTCTTCAAAGTATAAGTTTGTTATCATTACTTCGCCTGCTGCTACCTACTATTCAGGAGCGGTAAAAGTGAAAGTGGAAAGGAAATATGTACGTGCTGCAGAAGGTGGAGTAGGTATGGCCAAAAACGGTGGTAATTACGCTGCATCTTTATATCCTGCTAAGCTAGCCCAAGATCAAGGTTTTCATCAGTTGATATGGACTGATTCAAAAACTCATGATTTCGTAGAAGAAGCAGGTACCATGAATATTATGGCTGTTGTAAATGACGTTTTATTGACTCCATCTATTGATAAGCAAACTGTTCTAAGAGGAAAGACTCGAGATACCATACTTCAATTGGCTAAAGCTTGGGGAGTAAAAGTAGAAGAGCGTCCTATCAGAGTAGATGAATTGAAAGAGGCTCAGATTAATGGCACGCTTAACGAGGTTTTTGGAGCCGGAACTGCGGCTACTGTAGCTCCGATCTCCATGATTTCTATTGATGATGTTGCTTATGAAGTTCCTCATTTACAAGAAGGTTCTTTCTCACAAAAAGTGTCAAAATACCTTTCTGACTTGCGACTAGGTCATGTAGCCGATGAGTTTAATTGGGTTCAAAAAGCCTTTTAAAAGTACTTTGACTCTTTCTTCATTCTTTTTAAAACTCCGTTGTTAATAAATGGCGTTATCTTCTCTTTATAGCTCGGAGATAATTAGGTATTTTTATGCGCAATCGTATCTAATTTTCAGGAATAGTTTTTTATGGCAGAAGAAGTTCAATATACGGAAGATAATATCCGGTCGTTAGATTGGAAGGAACACATCCGTATGCGTCCGGGGATGTATATCGGTAAGCTAGGAGACGGAACCGCTTACGATGACGGAATTTATGTGTTAGTAAAAGAAGTTCTCGATAACTGTATTGATGAATTTGTGATGGGTAATGGACGAACCATTGAGGTGTCCATCAAAGACAAAACAGTAAAGGTTCGAGACTACGGAAGAGGCGTTCCATTAGGAAAAGTAGTTGATGTCGTTTCTAAAATTAATACTGGAGGTAAATACGATTCTAAAGCATTTAAAAAATCAGTTGGGCTGAATGGAGTAGGTACCAAAGCAGTTAATGCGCTTTCTAGCTATTTCAAAATCGAGTCTAATCGAGATGACAAAACCAAAGTAGCTGAATTTTCAAAAGGAGAACTAACGCTTGATGGTCCGATAGAAGGCTCTTCACGACGAAAAGGAACAAAAGTAGTATTCACTCCCGACGAAGAAATATTTCAAGGTTATAAATTTCGTATGCAGCACATTGAGCGCATGCTATGGAATTATGTTTACCTAAACAGAGGGCTTACCATTATTTTTAATGGCGAAAAGTACCATTCTGAAAAAGGGTTATTTGACTTGTTGGAAAAAAACATGTCAGATGAGCCACTTTATCCGATCATCCATCTGCAAGATGAAGATATTGAGGTGGCTATTACCCACACAAGCTCTTACGGTGAGGAGTATTATTCCTTTGTAAACGGGCAGCACACCACTCAAGGTGGTACACACCAACAAGCATTTAGAGAGGCATATGTACGCACTATCCGTGATTTTTATCAAAAGGACTACGATGCAGTCGATATTCGATCTTCAATTGTTGCCGCAATTGCTGTAAAAGTGATGGAACCTGTTTTTGAATCACAAACGAAAACAAAATTAGGTTCTAATGATGTAGGCCCTGAAGGTCCTACCATGCGAACATTTGTAAACGACTTTTTGAAAAAATACTTGGATAACTTCCTGCACAGAAATCCGGAAGTGGCAGAAGCTATTCAGCGTAAAATATTGCAATCGGAACGAGAACGTAAGGATTTAGCAGGGATTAAAAAATTAGCGAAGAAACGCGCAAAAGAAGTTAGTCTACACAATAAGAAACTAAGGGACTGTAGAATCCATTTTAATAAAGATAAAGATCGTTCAGATGAAAGCACGCTTTTCATTACGGAGGGAGACTCTGCATCAGGATCCATAACAAAAGTTAGGGATGTAAACGTTCAAGCTGTTTTTAGTTTAAAAGGGAAACCGTTAAACTCTTATGGGCTAACGAAAAAGATTGTTTACGAAAATGAAGAGTTTAACCTTTTACAGGCTGCTTTGAATATTGAGGATGGACTTGATAATTTACGTTATAACAAAGTCGTATTGGCTACAGATGCCGACGTGGATGGTATGCACATTCGGTTATTACTCATTACGTTCTTTTTGCAGTTTTTTCCTGATTTAGTTAAAAATGGCCATTTATCCGTCTTAGCAACACCTTTATTTCGGGTAAGAGACAAAAAACAAACCTTTTATTGCTATAGCGAAGAAGAGAAAACAGCGGCAATAGAAAAGCTCAAAGGGAAAGCTGAAATAACCCGATTTAAGGGACTCGGTGAGATTTCACCTGATGAATTTAAAAACTTTATCGGAGAAGAAATGCGATTAGAGCCTGTGGTGATAGGGAAAGGAAAGAGTGTGAACGAATTACTGGAGTTTTATATGGGTAAAAATACCCCTCAGCGACAAGAATTTATTATAGAGAACTTAAAGATAGAGCAGGATCTGATTGAAGATGTTGCTGTAAAATAGCTTTTAAAGCGCATGGAAGAAGAAAAAGACGACAACGTCAATTTACCAAACGATGAAGATGGAGTAGATCAAACAGACAGTTCCGAATTAGGAAATGTGATCAACGTATCTGGTATGTACAATGAGTGGTTTCTGGATTACGCTTCATACGTGATTCTAGAACGAGCGGTTCCTCATGTGAATGACGGGTTAAAGCCTGTGCAACGACGAATTCTTCATTCGCTGAAAGAACTCGATGATGGGCGCTACCATAAAGTAGCCAATGTCATAGGGAACACCATGAAGTTTCACCCGCATGGAGATGCCTCTATTGGTGATGCAATGGTTCAGATTGGACAGAAAGATTTATTATTAGATTGCCAAGGAAACTGGGGAAATATTTTAACAGGTGATCGAGCAGCAGCGCCTCGATATATTGAGGTTAGGTTATCTAAATTTGCGTTGGATGTAGCTTTTAATGCCAAAACGACAGAATGGGCAGCATCATATGATAGTAGAGGGAAAGAGCCAGTAACTTTACCTGTTAAATTTCCACTGCTGTTGGCTCAAGGGGTAGAAGGTATTGCAGTTGGACTTGCGTGTAAAATGCTGCCGCACAACTTTAATGAACTTCTGGATGCATCTATAGCGATTTTAAAGAATAAATCTTTTACTTTAGTTCCCGATTTTATAACAGGAGGTACTGCAGATTTTAGCAATTACAATGACGGTATTAGAGGTGGAAAGGTTAGGGTAAGAGCCAAAATTAGTCAGCTCGATAAAAAGACACTAGTTATCACTGAGATTCCGTTCGGTACCAATACCTCTAGCCTAATAGATTCCATTATAAAAGCCAATGATAAGGGCAAGATTAAAGTAAAAAGCATTGAAGATAATACTTCTGAAAATGTAGAGATCAATATCAACCTTCCTACAGGAGTTTCTCCTGATAAAATGATTGATGCGCTTTATGCTTTTACAGACTGTGAAGTGTCTATTTCTCCGAATAGTGGTGTAATTGAAGATAACAAACCGAAATTTTTGGGTGTTAAAGAAATTCTTCGAATTTCTACCTTCCAGACCAAGGATTTGCTACAAATGGAGCTGGAGATTAGAAAAGGAGAATTGCAAGAGCAATGGCACTTTTCATCATTGGAGAAGATTTTCATTGAAAATAGAATTTATCGTGATATTGAGGAGCAAGAAACCCTTGAAGGTATCTTTAAAGCAGTATATGACGGTTTAGCACCTTATACGAAGCATTTATTGCGAGCAGTGACTGACGATGATGTTAATCGATTGTTAGAGATACGAATTAAACGAATCTCCAAGTTTGATAGTTTTAAAGCAGATGAATTAATCAAGCGCATTGAAGACGAAATAGAAGAGATTAATCATCACCTAGATCACCTAGTTGACTTTGCGATTGCTTACTTTAAGCGAATTAAAGATAAATATGGTAAAGGCAGAGAGCGAAAAACGGAGATTAAATCTTTCGAAACGATTGATGCGACTAAGGTTGCAGTAGCTAACGCCAAACTTTATGTGCAGCGTCAAGAAGGATTTATTGGCCATGGATTAAGAAAGTCCGATGCAGAGTTCGTAGCTGACTGTTCTGATATTGATGATATCATCGTTTTTAGAGAGGACGGAAAAATGATGGTCTCTAAAATATCTTCTAAAACATTTGTGGGTAAAAATATCATCCATGTAGGGGTTTGGAAAAAAGGAGATAAGCGAACCATTTATAATTTAATTTACCAAGATGGAACGTCAGGAGCAGCCATGATGAAAAGGTTTGCGGTTACTTCCATCACGAGAGATAAAGAGTACGATTTGACTGCCGGTACACCAAAGTCAAAAATCTTATATTTTAGCGCAAATCCTAATGGAGAGGCAGAGGTAGTCAATATTACACTTCGACCACGACCGAAACTGAAGAAGCTAAAGTTTGATTTGGATTTCTCAGAATTGGCTATAAAAGGGAGAGGAGCAAAAGGAAACACAGTAACCAAAAATATCATTGCTAAGATTAAGTTAAAGGAAGAAGGTGTATCTACGTTAGGCGCTCGAAAGATTTGGTTTGATGATACTGTTCAACGATTAAATACAGATGGTAGAGGGGAGTTGTTAGGAGAATTTAAAGCTGAAGACAAGATATTAACTGTCATGCAATCAGGGTACTTAAAACTGATGACGTTTAATGTTTCCAATCATTTTGATGATGATTTAATTCTAATTGAAAAATGGAATCCTTCAGTTCCATTAGCTGTGGTGTATTTTGATGGCGAAAAAAGTGACTATTATGTGAAGCGCTTTTTAGTGGAAGATAGCGATAAGAAACAGCTGTTTATTACGGATCATAAAGATAGTCGATTGGAAATTGTTACGTCCGCTAAGTTGCCTGCAGTTGAGCTTGTGTTTAGAAAAGAAAAGGATAAGGATCCAAGAGATAATGAGCTCATTAATTTAAATGAATTTATTGCTGTAAAAGGATTTAAAGCATTAGGGAATAAACTGACGGCTCATACAATTAACTCTGTTGATATTGTTCCTGAATCGGAAGCTCGTGAAATTCTAGGAATTGAAGAAGAAGTTGAAGAGAGACCTAATGATGAAGAAGTAGAAACTAACTCTATTGAACATGCGAAAGATGAAAAGCCAATAGAAAAATCAGAGGATACTCCAAAGGCTACTTCAAGTGCAAAAGCAGCGGATTTATCTAACCCAACGTCACAAGAAACTGAATCAAATAGGCCACCGAAAAAAGGCCCAATATTGGATTCCGATGATGATGATGATAACCAAATTAGCTTATTTTAATGAGTGTCACTTTATTAATTATATTACTCACAATTGCAGTTTCTGCAGTTGCTTTCAAAAATAGAACCTTGTTTTTGAAGCTGGAGTTTACCCCTTATTTGGTCAACACAAATAAGGAACACTATCGTTTCTTATCCCATGCATTATTGCATGCAGATTGGATGCATTTATTGGTGAACATGTTAGTGTTTTGGTTTTTCGGTGACGCTACAGAGCGATATTTTCAATATTACCTCGGGACAAAGGGAATTTTTTATTTCATTCTACTGTATGTTGGAGGGGTGGTTTTTGCAACACTACCGACGTATAAAAAGCATAAAGAAAATTATGGTTACCATAGTGTAGGAGCTTCTGGTGCAGTTAGTGCTGTGGTGATGAGTAGTGTTATATTCAATCCATTAAATGATATCTGCTTGTATGGCTTGATTTGTTTTCCCGGTATTCTATGGGCACTGATTTATTTGGTTTACTCTTACAAAATGTCAAAAGGGTCGAATGATAATATCAATCATGATGCTCATTTTTGGGGTGCAGTTTTTGGAATTATATTTACTGTAGTAACAGTCCCATCTTCTTTTTTGCGATTTGTTAATCAACTACTTAGTGTTTTTTAATTGATATGTACGCTTTACTTGATGATAATGTCGTTTCTGATCAAAAGATCGCAGCAGTACAAAATAGAGGCTTTCAATATGGTGATGGTTGCTTTGAGACCATCAGAGTATTAAACGGTGAAATTTTTAATGCAGAGTTACATTTTCAACGTCTAACAAAAACACTAGATGTGTTGAAGCTAGAACATATAAATTTAACCTATCGACAGTTTATTAGTGATTTAGATAAGCTGTTAGCAATGAATGAATATCCAATCGCTGCTCGAATAAGGTACACTGTCTATCGTTCAGGCGGCGGTTTGTACACACCTGATACTAATTTGGCGAAACGAGTAGTTACTATTTCTCCGCTAGAACATCAAAATTATCAGTTAAATGAGAAAGGCTTAAGTTGCGGTATTTGTCAATCGGTTCGATTAAGCTACCACACATTTTCACCTTATAAAACTATAAGTGCCTTACCCTATGTAATGGCATCAATTGAATTACAAGAGTCAAAACATGACAATTTGATTATGCTAAATAATTCAGACCATGTAGTTGAAATGTGTAATGCAAACATCTTTTTAATTAAAGGAAATACTGTTTTTACACCACCCATTTCTGAAGGTTGCATTGATGGTGTTTACAGAAAATATATCATCTCTCAGCTGACTTCACATGGCTACAAAGTCATTCAAGACCGTATTCATAAAAATGCAATCAATACGGCTGATGAAGTTTTTATAACCAATTCTATTCAAGGTATTCAATGGGTAGGAGCTATTGGTAGAAAACGCTACCATAATGCAGTGATTAAGCAAATCCAATCAAGTCTGATAGAATAATATCATTACGCTTTTAGCCGCAACAAGTGAATTTTAAAGGAATATTGTCGATTTTTATCTACATATCTTCGGTTAACTACATAATATTTAGTGTTAACTGCTAATTTTAACGACAAAATCGCTTAATTTAGCAGTTTAAAATTGTAGCTAATCGAAAAACGCTGTAATTTGAATTGATTTGATAACATCTTTGTTCTTCTAAATCTATGCCTTTTTAATTTTAGTTTTATG
The DNA here is from genome assembly GCA_965660325.1 of uncultured Acidiluteibacter sp. Lineage (GTDB taxonomy): Bacteria > Bacteroidota > Bacteroidia > Flavobacteriales_E > Vicingaceae > Acidiluteibacter. The sequence continues at coordinate 6,005 of CBFHZL010000051.1, read as the reverse complement.
AATATTAACAAACTCAAATTTCTCCTTTTACCCATTTTTATTGTTGCCACTACGTTTACAAAGGCCGAGGGTACTAAATCTATATGGAAAACCTTTACCGGTTTAGGAATTAATGATGAAAGCGGTGGTTTGTTAGTGAACTATATATCTGATCCGGTTAATGGTAGTTACCCTGCTTACACATTTAATTCAACTTCTGATGAACGAATGTATGTGCATATTGAAGATTTTAACACAGAATCAATCCAATTTGGTTTTAATGTAAGAAGAGTTTGGTTTACAAGTTGTAATAGTGTTCCAAATGCCAATGGTGATTATACAAATGCCACTACAGGGGGAAGAAGAGTGCATTGGAGATTAAAGGATCCTAATGGTGTTGTGGTTGCAACATCAGGTGCTAGTGGTATTCCATATTGGAATGGTGGAACCACTCCTTCTACTACACCTGGGTTTATAGGTACCTATAATGAGGCGGTTAATGGGCCTGACAACTTTAATGGAGTAGGGACTTCAGGTTATACTCCAATTACTCATAACCCGACTATGAATGGAGATTACTATTTTGAATTTAATTATAATAGTAATACAACCATGTTTAACAATACAGGCTGTTCCTGGGCAACAATGGAATTCAATTATTTTGATATTTCTGTGGCACGAGGGGTTAATACAGTAAATGGCCGTTTGTGGTCAAGACAGTGGTCGTTACTTACCGTAAATAGAGCCCCAAATGCAGGAGCTGCTGCACTTTCTGAGAACTCTTCCAGATTTCATATTTATACATCAGATAGTATTATTACCAAAGTAGAGTTGGATAAGGTAGTTCCTGGATATTTTAATGTGATTGCTAACGAGAATGGAGTAGGTACAACTGGGATTTTTGCCGACGATTCTAAATCGACCACTTCTCCTGCTGTTGCGCTTAACCGTCTTAACCGTATCTTTTTAAATACACCTGATACAAATATATATCCTGCTAGAGCGTTAACTCGTTCGGTATCTCCAGTTTATATTCAGCGGTGTAGTCAAGATGATCAGTGTATTATTGTTGATTTGAATCGTGAGAGTAGTGCAAACCTATATATAGAAGTAAATGGTATACCAGGATTTCAATCATCCACCTCAGATCGATTAATTAGTACAACTAGTTTACCTCGAGGTGTAAATTGTATTCCTTGGGATGGAAGAGATGGAAATGGAACACTTATTCCTGATGGTGATACTATTTTTGTTCAGGTTTTATTTGAGTCAAATGTTACACAAGTACCTCTTCAGGATATTGAAAGTAATCCAAATGGCTTAAAAATAAGTCTAGAGTTGCCTATTAGTGGCTCAACTGCTGTCTACTGGGACGACTCGAATGTAGGAGGAACAACAAACCTAACAGGATGTGTCGGTTCTACAACAACAGGATGTCACTCTTGGACTGGTAACTTCTCCTCAGGAATTGGAAATGGAAATGTGATTAATTCGTATTGGTATTCCACACTAGATACATTAGTTGCCATACCTATAAAAGATTCGACCTTTACAATAAATATTGTGAATCAAGATCAGGATGCAAGCTGTTCTCCTACTTCAGCCATTGACCCAGGAACTATTAACTTAACTAATTTTGGGGGAAATCCTTCTACTAATTTTAGATGGACCACCACAGGGACAGGTTCTTTTCTACCGCATGATTCTACTTTATTTGCTGATTATTTACCCTCTGCTCAGGATGTGGAGTTTGGTGGGGTTGTTAAGCTATTTTTAAGTCCCAAGATTGGGTGCCCTGATGCGACTGATTCTATTCTTATTGATTTAGGTAATAGGCCTGGAGGTGTATCTGCGGATATGCTAAGTTGGTTTAAAGCAAATGATGGCCCTAGAAATGCTTCTAATAATACAGCAACCAATGGCCAGGTAGTGACAACATGGAGGAATAGAGCTCAGTTAGGTAATGATGCAACTGCTGTTTCAGTAGGACCTATATATAGTAACAATGTCTTCAATTTTAATCCTGGTTTAGTTTTCTCAGATAATGATAATCAGCGAATGACTTTTCCGGTAGATTTTGGAACATCAATTTCAGGGTCAGGAACTTATTTGTCAGCAAATTCAATAAGTATCATTAACGGAGCAAATGCAAATGGTACTCCGGATGGAATATCTGCATTAGTTGATGATAATCCGGATCGACTAGTATTAGACTTAGGTCAAGTTGTTCCTTCAGGAACAAGTTACAGTTTAACTTGGAGAAGAAAAAGTAGTTATCCATTTGGTGCAGTTGCTGATATGGTAGTTGAAGAATCACTGTCTCCTGGGGCAGGATATTCTGTAAACCCAATAGTTCCTCAAACAAATAGTATTACAACTTTTGTAACAACGGTATTAGTCACTCAATCAGCTACAAGGTATTTGCGACTTTATCCTCAGACAGGTTCTAATGATGATTTTGATTTTGATGCAGTTACTTATTCAACACAGGCTAGACAAAGTGAGACTGTTTTTGTGGTAGCTAAGAAAACCAACAATACTTCAAATTCATATTTGAACGCAGGGTCTTCTAATAACTTTAGAAGCTTTTTCGGTGACTCCGGTAACAACCCACGCTTCAGGTTTGATGGTACTGCTACCACAATTAATGCATCACCTGTTATACCAAATGATGAAGCGTTCATCTCTGCTTATCAGCTTAACCTAAATGGAAATGAAAAAGTAGTTTATAATGGCGTTACTGCTTACAACACGAATTTTGGAAATGTAAACCCAGTTACTTCTTTTCTAATTGGAAATGATGCGACAAATTCAGCAGAATTAGCAGGGGCTGTTGCTGAAGTTATTGTTTATGCAGATGCAATTAGCGATATTGAGATTCAAAGGGTAGAGTCTTACCTTGCTGTAAAATACGGAGTTACTTTAAATAGGAATTATTTAAATAGTGATGGAACAATTGTATTTACAGCTGATGGTTCAGGTGGAAATATACACGATAATGATATTGCAGGTATAGCATTAGAGGAATGTAAGATTGATTTGAGTCAGCAAAAGAGTATTAGCCAAAATACCGATGCAGTGGTTCAAATGTCTACAGCATCTAGCCTCGATGAGAAGGAATATTTAATGTGGGGTAACGACAATGGTTCTCTTTCTTCTGTAAATACTACTGATATAGATCCAACTATTTTTACGGAGAGAATACAGCGTGTTTGGAAATCGCAAGCTACCGGTGAGCCGGGTACAGTAACAGTTGCGTTTTATTTAGGTAATATATCAGGGGCGCCAACTGACATCAAAAAGTATGGACTTATTAAAGGACCATCTGCAACAATGGCAAATGCTTCTTTAAACAGCTATACAAAGTATATTTCGAATGACACCCTTTATTTTGAAGAAGTACCTTTTAGCGGTATTCAATACTTTACCCTAGCCACAGAACTAGTCGATTGGGATGAAGATGGTATAGCAGATGCAAATGATTTAGATAGTGATAATGACGGTATTTTAGATGCTGACGAGGTTAGTTCATGTGCTGGAAATTTATCGTATGAATTCTTTTCAGGTCTAGTAGGTGGTTCCACGGTTTCTTCTATTCCTAACTCAGGAGCTACAGCAACGGGTGTAGTAAACGATTTTGATGTATCCGCATTGGCTATAAGCATACAAGGTTCAGATGACAGTTATAGTGTTAGATACAAGGGGTTTATAGATATATCTACAACGGGAACATATACCTTTTATACCTCATCAGATGATGGGTCTAAACTATTCATTGCAGGTAATGAAGTTGTTGATAATGATGGTGCTCATTCTGTGCAAGAAAGGTCAGGAGAAATTGATTTGAACGCTGGTGTTTATCCAATTACAATCCTCTTCTTTGAAGATTTTGGAGGTGATGTATTGTCTGCAAGCTACGAAGGACCTTCAATTTCTAAGCAAGCGATACCATTTGCAAACTTGAGATCAGAATGCGATTCTGATGGTGATGGAATACCAAATTACCTTGATTTGGATAGCGATAATGACGGTATCCTTGATATTTATGAATCAGGAATTCCTTTAGCAACTATTGAGACTTTAGATGCAAATAATGATGGAATTATTGACCCATCTAATACTTTCGGGTTTAATGGATTTGCAGATGGATTGGAAACTAGTCCTAATAGTGGATTGCTCACTTACCAGGTGGCAGATGATGATAATGATGGAATAAATAATCAAACTGATCTTGATTCTGACAACGATGGAATCACCGATTTAATGGAAAGTGGAGCAGGTACCGATGCAAATAATGATGGTATAGTTGATGGTTCAACAGATGTGGATAACGATGGTGTAATTGATTCTGCAGATTCAGATACATCTGCAAAAGGCTCCCCAAATACTAAGCCATCTGATACGGACGGAGATGGACGATTTGATTATCAAGATTTGGATTCCGATAATGACGGAATTACTGATTTGGCCGAAAATGGCGTAGGAACAGATGCAAATAATGATGGAGTTATCGACGGAAGTGCTGATGCCGATGGCGATGGAATATTAGATTCAGGCGACAGCAATGATTCGGCATTGGGTTCTCCAAATAGTGATCCCAGAGATTCTGATGGTGATGGAATACCAAATCAAAAGGACTTAGATTCGGACAATGATGGAATA
>CBFHZL010000051.1:0-1354 GCA_965660325.1 uncultured Acidiluteibacter sp. | reverse complement strand
GTGTAGTTGATGGCTCATCAGATACCGATAATGATGGTATATTGAATAGTGCCGATAATGATAACGCAGGCTTTGGATCGCCAAACTCTTCTCCAAGAGACTCTGATGGTGATGGAATACCAAATAATTTGGATTTAGATTCTGATAATGATGGGATCACTGATTTGGCTGAAAGTGGTACGGGTACTGACTCAAATAATGATGGAGTTGTAGATGGATCTGCAGACTCTGATGGTGATGGTATTTTGAATAGTACTGACAGCAATGATGCTTCTTTTGGTTCGCCAAATACTATTGCTACAGATACCGATGATGATGGTCTAGTAAATGCATATGACTTAGATGCTGATAATGATGGATTAACAGATTTATCAGAAAATCCTAACGGAACAGGAGTAGATGCAAATAATGACGGAGTAGTTGATGGTGCTGCTGACGCAGACGGCGATGGAATATTAGACTCTGCCGATAGCAATGATGGTTCTCAGGGTTCACCTAATACAATTCCAACTAACTCAGATTTAGATGGTATACCTAATTATTTAGATTTAGATAGCGATAACGACGGTATATTCGATGTTCAAGAAAATAGAAATGGAACCGACTCCAATAATGACGGAGTGATTGACGGCTCAGCAGATACAGATAATGATGGTATATTGAACAGCGCTGATAATAATAATGCTGTCTTTGGATCACCTAACTCAGCTCCAAGAGACTCTGATGGTGATGGACGACCAAATAATTTGGACTTAGATTCTGACAACGATGGAATTACTGACTTAGATGAAAATCCGAATAGCAATGGTACAGATGCAAACAATGATGGAGTAGTCGATGGTTCAGCGGATACTGATGGAGATGGTATATTGAATACTGCTGATTCGAATAATGGTGCTTTTGGTTCACCAAATTCAGAAGTTTCAAATCAAGATGGGGATGCACTTCCTAACTTTATTGATCTTGATAGTGATAATGATGGAATTACAGATCTAAAAGAAAATCCTGCTGGAACAGGAACTGACGCTAATAATGACGGTGTAGTTGATGGATCTGCAGATTCAGATGGAGATGGAATTTTAAATTCTGCGGATAGTAATGATGGGGCAACTGGCTCACCAAATACTACACCAACAAACTCAGACACCGACGGTAATCCAAACTTCTTAGATTTGGACTCTGACAATGATGGAATTTCAGATTTGTATGAAAACCAAAGCAACGGAAATAATGATGCTAATAATGATGGTATTATAGATGGAGTTGCTGATGCAGATAATGATGGGATCTTAGACCCTACAGACAGCAATGATGGAGCAATTGGTTCCCCCAATAATTCTTTATTAGATAGTGA
>CBFHZL010000050.1:0-17984 GCA_965660325.1 uncultured Acidiluteibacter sp. | reverse complement strand
AAATAGTCTCTAAACCATATGGATAGTGAAATATGCCACCTTGTCCAAAATTCTCTTATAGATTTAGCGATATATGGGAAATTAAAGTTTTCAGCGAGATCAAATCCAAACATTTTACCTAGTCCTATTGCCATATCGGAGTATCCAGAAAAGTCGAAATAAATTTGCAATGAATACGCTATTGCCCCCATCCAAGCCATTGGTGTGGTAATGTCATCAACCGGAAGGATATATATTTCATCGGCGACGTATGCCATTGGGTTGGCCAATAACATCTTTTTACCCAAACCAATTATAACCCTTTTAATACCCTCATTGAACTTACTTAAACTTTGAGTTCTTTTGATTAATTGAGCTGCAATCTCATTATACCTGACAATTGGCCCCGCTACCAATTGCGGAAAAAGAGCAACGTAGAGCCCGAGGTTTAGAAAGTTGCGCTGAGCTTTCACCTCTTTTCGGTATACATCAACTAAATAAGACATGCTCTGGAAGGTATAAAAAGATATTCCTAAAGGCAATCGTTCGTACTTTAACCCTTCGATAGCCGGAAGTGAGATTAAATTTAAAATCTCATTCAAGTTTTCAACCAGAAACTCCGCATATTTGAAGTAGGTCAATACTCCCAGATTTACGACAACACCAACTGTTAAGGCCACTGCCCTGCCGCGGCCTTCCTTTTTCTCTATCCATTTACCAATAAAAAAGTTAACCAAAATAGAAGCGAGCATAACAAACACTTTCTCTCGCTCGCCCCATGCATAAAAATAAAGTGATGCAATAAAAAGTAACGTATTCTGCCATTTGATATTTCGCCAAATAAAATTACCAATCAACACAAATGGAAGAAATGAAAACAAAAATAATAATGAGCTAAAAACCATCTAATCTATTTCTTTTGAAAGCATTAATGATATTTCTTGAGCACCTCTAGCATTTAAATGTCCATTATCAAAATAGAATTCTTCTCCTACAAGACTATTGGAGAAGTCTAATATCTGAGTTTTATCGCTTACTATTTCAATTAGTCGCTCGTTAAATCCATTTATTTTAGACTTATATGAAGGCAGTCTCACTAAATACAAATCAATTTCCAATTGGTTACATTTATCCACAATAGCCATCAAAGCAGCAGTATAGTCAGGCAGCTCGTCTTCTAGCTTGTAGTCGACACTTAGCTTGCGGTCGACCAACTTATTTAACTTCTGTTGATCATTCGATAAAGGGATAAAACCATACTCATCAACATCGGTCGTTTCATCAGGTTCTTGGGGGCCTTTTAGGTAATAATTAATCGATTCAAATATGTTTTGATTTTCTCTGTATAGCCAACTGATCTTTGATGGAATATACGTTTTGGAGGAATGCTGAACCACCTCTTTTAGTACCGGATCATATTGAATAAAAGGAAACAACTTATCTCTGCGGTAAATGGCTTTTTCATTTTGCTTAAAGGCGTTCTCATCGTCGACAACCAAGACTACCTTTCGGGGGGCATATACGCTTGTAATTATTTGAAAAATACTGTGGTGAAAAATTAGGTTAGAGCCTGAATATCCAAAGTTGTACACAGTGAGTTGATCTAGTTGTCGCTGCAACGCTCCAGCATCTATGCCATTTAAGGATCTAGAAGAACCTAAAATAACTACGTCACTCTTAATTTCACCTTGTATCAATTTGTGAATTCGCAAGTCGTGTTGCCGCTTAACTGCCCCTTCTGCAATAAGGTATCCTATCGGTTTTTCTACCAAGAATATAACCAAAAGGAATAGCGCTATTTTTAAGATTAACTGTTTCATTAGAACTGGAAGTAAATGAAAGGAATATCTTGATCAAATGAAAATGCCATAATGCATAACGTGATACCAATGTAAAGCGACCATCTAATAATTGCAGGTTTATGTGCAATTATATCCCTCATACGACCCTTATATTCTTGAAGATAGTGCACGTACTCTAAAATGAAAATTGAAATAAATAATGCTACAAATTGAACCGAAGTCTGACCCAAATATAATGTATGAGCACGACCATTAGATGAGTTTTCGATAATACTTTGTAGGTCTATTGCCCAACCGTTGAATAAACTGCTGCCCAAAGCTTTAGCGGTATATAGATCTGGAGTATAAAATAGTATGCCCAATATCGCAAAAATCAAATAGGTCTTTAGGCGCAGGAACCGTCTGTAGGACACCGACTTTCTAAAGCTCCCTAACCAACCATTTACTGTTGACTTTAGTTTCGTCAATTTCAATGTCAATACAACCACTAATCCGTTAAGTGCACCCCAAATCAAAAAATTATAACTTGCCCCATGCCAAAGCCCTGATACTAGAAATACAATTAACACATTTCTATACGCTTTATTTCTACCTGCCTTGCTTCCTCCTAAAGGGAAGAAAATATACTCTTGAAACCAATTAATTAGCGATATATGCCATCGGTTCCATAGTTCACTTAAGCTCTTTGCAAAAAATGGACGTCGGAAATTTTCCATCAGCTTTATACCCATAACCTGAGCACCTCCTATGGCAATATCAGAATAGGCTGAAAAATCGCAATAAATTTGATACACAAATAGGCAAGAACAAAGCAATACCGAAAATCCATTAAACTGCTCAGGCGAGTCTGTAACATACTTGATCATTGGTGCAATTTGATCAGCAATTACTACCTTCTTAAAAAAGCCCCAGGTCATTAGCTTTAAACCATCGGTAATTCGCTTATAATCTATTGAATGTTCTTTTTTAAACTGTGGAATTAAGTTAGAAGACTTTTCTATTGGGCCTGCTACTAGCTGAGGGAAGTAAGTTACATACAATGCAAAGTAGCCAAGATGTCGTTCTGCCGTAATCTTACCTTTGTATACATCGACAGAGTATCCAATGGTCTGAAAAGTATAAAAAGAAATCCCGACAGGAAGAATAATACTCAATGAAGGAATCAAATAGTTCAGATGAAGCAATTCAAATAATGCCGCAAATGAGTCGTTAAAAAAATTGTAGTATTTAAAAAAACAAAGTAGCCCTAGGTTGCTAATCAAACTTAAAATCAAGTAAGGCTTTCGCTTACGTTTATCAGGCTCTTTGCTCATTTGGATTCCTGCAAAGTAATCAACCAAAGTTGATAACAGGATAAGAATAAGAAATTTACCATTTGATAGGCCGTAAAAGAAATAACTAACCAAAAGAAGAAAGAGCCACCTATACCGAAAAGGAAGAACAAAATAGAACCCTACTACTAAAGGGAAAAATAACAGAAATTCTATCGAATTAAACAGCATTTGTTGCTATACTATAGTTCAGTAAATCGTTAGCTTTATCACTCAAAAAATGAACCCCAAAACTAAGTATATATTTGATGGCAACCGATAAGTGTTTTAACAAAAATTAAGAGAGGTTAGGTTTCAAACGTTAATGAATTAAAAACAATGCAAAATCAATTGTCTACCAACCAAAAAGGCTTCATGCATGTCCCCAGAACAGCAGGAGGATCTATTGTGAATGAATTAATGAAAACAGACTGGATTATTTTGGGGCATGATGTTACCTCTCCTCATTACATGCACCTATCTGACTTTAGAAAAAACCATCCAAAAAAGGGTGCATACTTTATTGGATCAGTCAGAAACCCATACGACCGGCTAGTAAGTGCATATCATTTTCTAAAAGCAGGTGGTGATAACGATATGGATCAAAAAGATGCTGAAAAATTCGTAAACCAATTTGATACGTTTGAAGAATTTATATTAAAACAGTTTTCGTGGTGGAACAGAAGAAAGACATTGCGACAAATCCATCTTCGACCGCAGTCCTTTTGGTTGTATTCCTCAAAGCAATTGCTGGTTAATCAATTATTCAAATTTGAACAACTTGATGAGCTATTTGAATATGTTGCTGCAAATAGCTCTATCGAAGTGAGTATGATTAGCCATGTTCACAAAAGCACGCATAATGATTACAAAGACTACTATTCTAAACGTATGATAGAATTAGTCAAGGACGCATATGCAGGAGACTTAAAGCGATTTAGCTATTCATTCTAACCCTACCGAACATAATCTCCTGAAAAGTCTTTGCGACTCGTGATCTTCTTTGTCAGTTTATTTAGATTTAGAGCAATACCAAAGGAAGCATTTATCCATCGAGCATTGTAAAACTGTGCTCCATCATGTAGAAAAAATCCTGCCTGAAAAAACCCCTTAAAGTAAGACTCTTCAAACACAAAACTCATCGTAGGCTGAAAAGATAAGATTCTTGGGCTTGCGAAATAGGTTGGAGAATGCTCAAAGAATGGACTTACATTAAAATCATAAAAGGTATTATGAGCTAACTTACCCGAAAAGACCAATGATATGTTGTTTTCAGGCTTGAACGCAAATGAAGACTGTAGAAACCACCCTTCATGCAGCGCTTCAAAAGCCCTTTCGCTTGTTTCATCTAAGGAATACAAAGTATTCTCTGCTATTCCGGCTTCACCCTTGCCGTATCCTCCATAGATCTCGAAATAAAACTCTTCTGTAATGCGCTTATAATAACCTAACCCAAATTCATACTGTTGATTACTAAATGTATTGACAATTTCTTCTTCTCCATTATTGTCAACATCCCTCATTTCATTTACAGGCATCGCATTGGTGTAACTTGCCATTATTCCAACACTTTCAATCGGACTAAAAGAAGCTTGAGCGCCAAATGTGCGACCTAAGCTGACACCAATGTTACCGTCTAATTTGTTTTCAAGTAACGGAGTATTAATTAACCCTGGCTTGTAAAAATTACAAGAAGAAAGTATGCTTAATACAAAGAGCAACGTCCAAAGTCGTTTCATTATAACTGCGTATTACTTAAATCAATATATAGTGTATCTACACCACAATGAGGCATCTGAAGCGATAGCTCTCCGTAATTTCCTGCATGCCTTGTATCGGGGTAATTAAAAAATCTATTGTTGTGACCAACAGCCCACTGAAAGAAATAATAGCCTGTTAAATTCTGGTAAGCAATACGCTCAATTATAGCCCCATCCACAAAAGGGCCAGTAAAAAAATGTTCGACTGATTGACCATAAGGTCTGCTTGCGCTTAAAAATAACGTATCTGAATTACTTAAACTATTAGCACCCAAAGCTACAAAGAAGATAGTGGATGTTATACTATCAATTAAATTGACTTTTAAATCGGTATAAGGGCGGAGTGGCACAGATTGCTCTTCGTATCGATTAGCAGCTACCTCTTGCTCAATGACAAATGTATAGGCACTTAATTTCGTAAACTCTAAAGGATCTCTATAAACCAATTGAAAATTACCGTTTGGATCCGTTGTGCAAGACCCAACAGGCTTAAGTACATCCCTCCCAAAAGCATCGGATGGCATGAGCCTCAACTTTGCTCCTGCAAATGGCTCACCGTCACAATTTTTCGTAAACCTTCCCTGTATGGTATGCGACTCTCCAACTAAAAGGTCGTATTCCTTTTCTCGGTCGAGACAGCCTAATAAGCTTACTCCTAGAACTATAATAAAGCAACTCACTAACAACTTCATACAACCAAATATAAAGAAAGAATGAATTCGCAGTGTTAACCCTTGATTAATTGCAAAAAAAAGCGGCACAACTGCCGCTTTTAATCTGTGTGAGTCTATTTTAATCCTCTCCCAATATCTCTAGAAGTTCATCTAATTTAGGAGTTAAGATAATTTCTGTTCTTCTATTTTCTGTTCTGCCCGCTTTGGTTTTATTGGATGCAACCGGCACGTGCTCTCCGCGGCCAGCAGCAGTTAATCTACTTGGATCTACTTTACTATTATCAGTAATTATTTTTACCACAGCAGTAGCTCTTCTAACACTTAAATCCCAATTGTCGGAGATAGGACCAGAACTTTTTAATGGAACGTTATCGGTATGTCCTTCCACCATAATGTTAATGTCTTCATTCTGCTCCAACACTACCGCCAACTTTTTCAACACCTCTTGTCCTTTAGGATCAATAGAATAACTTCCTGATTTGTAAAGTAAACTCTCATCAAGTGAAACATATACTTTACCATTTCTTTTCTCAATGGTTAATCCATTATTTTCAAAACCTAAAAGAGCATCCTGCACTTTCATTCTCAATGCATTTACAGTAGAATCTTTATCAGTAAGAATTTTTTGAAGTTCGGCAACCTTAGCTTCTCTATCCTCTAAATCTTTCTTTAGCTGATTTAGGTTTTTCTCTTTTTGCTTTAAACTTTCGCTTAGCTCATCCAAGGCATCTTTTTGAGCTTGTAACCTGCCTTCTGCATCCTGGAGGCTACCAAACAATCGTTTATTATCCGCTTCATTTCCTGCTAATAGCTGTCGATTTTTCTCTAACAACAAGTCATACGTCTCATTTAGCTTATCGTAATTCTTAGTAAGTGTTCGAAGCGATTTACCTTGCACAGTTGTATCTGCTTTTAATCCCTTCATCCGTCGTTCATAATCTTCAAAAGTTGACCTTACTTCCGTCATCTCTTCTTCCAATTCACGAATTTGCTCTTTTAGCTTATTATTTTGCTCTTCGCAAGCCACTCTTCTCTCCACAATCTCTTCATGCTTTCTTGCAGGCACACATGCGGCAAATAAACTCACTATGATAATTGGTACCAATAACTTTTTTATACTCATAACTCCACGTATTTTATCCTTACAAAGATTCATCTTTTATCAGCTACACACATTGTGCCTAAAAATAGTTTTAAACACTTCTCACTTAATTTCGCTTAAAAATCAAGCTCTAATAGAACAGGACAGTGATCAGAATGCTTGGCTTCAGGCAAGATAGCCGCGCGTGTAATCTTATCACTTAGTGGGTTACTAACCATATGGTAGTCAATTCTCCAACCTAAGTTCTTACCTCGAGCACCTGCTCTGTAGGTCCACCACGAATAATTATGTGGCTCTTTATTAAACACTCTAAAAGAGTCAATAAATCCACTGTCAATAAATTCTGTTACCCATTCTCGCTCTTCAGGCAAAAATCCTGAAGTATTGGCGTTTCGTGTAGGGTTATGGATATCTATTGCAGTATGGCAAATGTTATAATCCCCACAAATAACTAAGTTGGGTATGGTCTTTTTTAGTTCATCAATATAGGCCTTAAAATCAGCCAACCACTGCATTTTAAACGCTTGTCGCTCGTCGCCTGAACTGCCTGATGGCATGTAAACACTCATCACAGAATACCCTTCATAATCTGCACGAATAACACGACCTTCATAATCGTATTTCTCTATTCCCATACCATATTCAATGTGCTTTGGCGCTTCTTTTGTAAAGATTGCAACACCGCTATATCCCTTTTTCTGAGCAGAGAACCAATAGGTAGTATAACCCATTACCTCAAAATCAGCAACATCAACCTGCTCTTTGTTTGCTTTTGTTTCTTGGAAACACAACACATCTGGCTTAGCAGCATTGGTCCAATCAACCAACCCCTTTTTCATGGCAGCCCTTATTCCATTTACATTATATGATATAATCCGTTTCATATTCTTGATTTGACACCTTAGTTTATAAAAGTGTGAATTTCTACAATAATTTCTTGACAAAAAAGTATTGGTAAAGTAGACTCACTAAAAAGCTTAATTTTCCGTTTATTTACGGCCATCAAAGGACTTTGGATTGAAGATTTCGCCCTTAATTTCTGTATTATTAATGCTCATGAGTTTCTCCGGGTTTGGACAGCAATTGTCCACACTGGTAGAGAAAGAGCTGCTGATTGCGAGTGATACGGTCGTTATTGATAGCCTGCCCATCGTCGAGAATAGCGAACTTTTGTTGCTGAATGGTGTGCCAATAGACACCTCCTCAATTATAATTGACTATGTTAATTCCTATCTAGTCGTCTTGGATCCTTCACTGATTGGTGAAAGAGTAACCATCTCTTACCGATTTATTGATTTTGATATTACAGCTATCTACCAAAATAAAAACATTAAAGAAGTTCAACAAGAAGACCCTGGCCTACCTAACTTTTACAGTATTCGGCCCGATGAAAACAAAACGAATGAGTTTGATTTAGGTGGATTAAATAAAAGTGGTAGCATCTCTCGTGGAATATCATTTGGTAACAACCAAAACCTATCGGTGAACTCTAATTTAGATCTGCAACTTTCAGGAAAACTAACAGAGGATATTAATATAAGAGCAGCCATTAGTGACGACAACATTCCCATTCAAGCAGAAGGCAATACACAGCAATTAAGGGAGTTTGATCAGGTTTTTATCCAACTTTATAGTGATCATTTTGAGCTAACAGCAGGTGACTTTAGAATGCAACGACCTAATAGCTACTTCATGAATTTTGATAAAAAAGTGCAAGGAGGTAGCGTGAAAGCCCAATTCTTTTTAGATAAAAAAGAGGATTTAAAGGCAGCAGATAGAGCAGTATTAAAATCAACTGTAAGCGCTGCAGTTTCTCGTGGAAAATTTGCCAGAAATGTGCTAAACAGCGGGCAACCTAATGGCGGAGTAGGAGTAGAAGGAAATCAAGGGCCCTACCGGTTGAGAGGCGCAGAGAATGAAACCTTTATCATTATTCTATCCGGTACAGAAAAGGTATTCTTAAACGGTCAGTTAATGAAAAGAGGCCAGGACTTTGATTACATCATCGACTATAATACAGGAGAAGTTACATTTACGCCAAACCGCCTCATTACAAAGGATTCACGAATAATTGTTGAATTTCAATATGCTGAGCGTAATTACGCTCGTTCATTGGTTTACACCAACCAAACATTTGAAAAAAAGAACTTGAGTTTACGATTAAATATCTACTCAGAACAAGACAATAAAAACCAACCATTACTACAGGAACTCACAGAAGAAAATGAGTTTCTATTGAGCCAAGTTGGCGATAGCGTTAGCCAGGCGCTCGTTTCGGGAATAGATACAGTCGAAGAATTTTTAAATGACCAAGTGCTTTATAAACAAATTGATACATTAGGATTTTCGAATATTCTAGTTTACTCCACTAATCCTGACAGTGCATTATACCGCGTTCAGTTTTCTGAAGTTGATTTTGGGGAAGGAGATTATGTAAGGGTACAAAGTGCAGCAAATGGAAGAGTGTTCAAATGGGTCGCACCAGTCGCAGGAGTAAGTCAAGGAAACTTTATCCCGTTTATACAACTCATTAGTCCTAAAAGGACTCAAATGGCCACATTTGGCGGTACATACAAAATAAAAGAAACCACTACCATCAGTTTTGAAGGAGCACTGACGCGACAGGATTTAAATACATTTTCCGCTAAAGACGATCAAGATGACGTAGGCTACGGCTTCGATGTAAAACTAGATCATTCATCTGTTATCGGAGGAAAAAAAAATCAAAAAACCACCTTCGTAGGTGGGTTTCATTTAGAGCAAAGAGGGCAAAACTTTAATCCCATAGAGCGGTATCGAGATGTAGAATTTGAACGAGACTGGAACCTTCGATCCCTCAGACTAACAGGAAACCAGCAATTGGGTAATGCCTATGCAGGCTTAACCTTTGGCAACCGTGGTGGACTTACTTACAGTTTGGGATTTTTTAATAATGAGGAGGCCTATAAAGGCATCAAGCATGCCTACCAAGGATCATATAAACGAAATGGATATAGCATTAAATCAAATGGTAGTTACTTAACTACAGAAGGCTTAAACAACTCTTACTTTTTGCGGCATTATACCACCATCACCAAAGACATTAGCAAATTCATAGTAGGAGTTTATGGCGACCAAGAGAAGGCCCTTTTCCGATTAGATAGCAGTAGAATAAGTGCCGCAAGTAATGATAAATTAGAGTGGAGAGCTTTTATACGGACGGCAGATACAAGCACCAACAGTTATGAAATTAGCTACACTCAGCGATTTGATTACCTCCCAAGTGATAAACAGCTGAACCTTGCCAACAAGGCAGAAGAATTTAACCTTCTTTTCCAATTGTCCAAAAATCCAAGTAGTCGGTTAAAAGGGCAAGCAACTTACCGAAGACTAAAACTTGTCGATTCTACACTTTCAAATTTATCACCAGAAAATACGCTGATAGGCAGACTAGAATACGACCTCAGAGCGTTGAAGGGGTTTATTAGTTCAAACACCTTTTACGAAATAAGCTCCGGACTAGAGAATAAACGAGAGTTTTCTTACCTAAAAGTAGCTGATGGGCAAGGAGTCTACTTGTGGAATGATTACAACGATAATGGGGTGAAGGAGTTGAATGAGTTTGAAGTAGCAGGTGAAAACAACACTTTTCAAGCCAATTACATCCGAATTTTTACTCCTACCAATGAGTACGTAAAAGTATTTAGCAATCAATTCAACCAAGTGCTATTTATTCGCCCTGAGGTTTTACTTAATGGCAGAAAAGGGTTTTGGAATATTATTTCAAAACTATCCAACAAAACGGCCTATCGAGCTGAACGCAAAACAAGCAGAGATGAGGATATTTATAATCCATTTGCTACGCCAATAGAAGATTCTACCTTAGTATCGGTAAGCTCCACCATTTCTAATACTTTTTATATTAATCGATTGGGAACTAAGTTTGGTACTGACTTCTTTATTCAAAGCAATAAAAGTAAAAGCCTATTAACAAACGGAGTAGAAAGTAGATCTGCCATCAATCGTGAGATTAGAAGCCGGTACAATGCATCAAATTCTATAACAGTAAATACCACATTAGGCTGGAATGAAAAAACGAACAACTCGGAGCTTTTCTCTACAAGAAACTTTGAAATAGAGAGCTTTGAAGTAGAACCCAAAATTAGCTACCAACCCGGAGTTGTCTTTAGGGTTAGCCTCTTGGGAGAATTTTCAGATAAAAATAATACCTTGGGTGACGAAAGAGCAATAAGCCGATCTTTAGGTACTGAAATACAGTATAGCAAACCTGGAAAAGGCACCATGACTGTTGATATCCGATATACTGATATTAATTTCAATGGAGGATCGAACAGCGCGTTATCATTTGAAATGCTTGAAGGCCTTCAAGCAGGCGGAAATACCACTTGGAGTGTTAACATCCAGAGGAACCTATCCAAGGTTCTACAACTAAGCATAAATTATAACGGCAGAAAGTCCGAAAACATTTCTACCATTCATTCTGGAGGTATGCAACTCCGTGCCTTTTTCTAATTACTTCAGTTCTAATTCTACATTACCTATCTCGTAGTCCTCGGCGTAAATAGTGATAAAATAAACACCAGCTAAAAAATCCACCTCTTCACTTTCACGTTCATAATCTAAACATGCTTCAGTAATCGAGTTCGTATATTCAATTGTTTGCTTGTCTGAAAAAACTCCCTTTTGACCCTCAAATTCAAATCGATAATTATCGGATAGTCCCTTAGATAGAATTTGCCCATCTGGTGCTATTATTCGGATATACAGATTTTTTTTACCCGCTGGAGTAATTTTATTTTCAGCAATATCAAAACACACTCTTATTTTATCTGTCCGGTTTGACCGATCAGTTTCTTTACCCGTCAGGTCACGTTTTACACGCACACCAAATGCTCGCACCTTATTTGCTTTCAAACGAGAAGCAAGAGCTACCTTACTGCTTAATCCCTCATTCTTTTCCTTTAATGATCGATTAGTTCTGCGTTCATTTGAGAGTCGTTGCTTAACCTCTGAATTCTCTACGCGCAGCCCTACGTTTAATGTATTCAATGAATCGATGGTAACCACATACCCCTTCATTATGGTGCGTAGTGTTTTGGTTTCTTTTCGCAACTTATAAATCGCAAAATCCTTGTCTTTTACTTTTGATAGTAAATCTTCAATTTCATTTTTCCGATTAGTAAGCTCAGCTTTCATGGAATCGTTGTCTGTTTCCATCATTTCAAAATCATCAAGCATTTCCTCCAATTCCGATTGCAACTCTGATCTTTCATCATTGAGCACCTCTATCTCTGACCCTTTATTAGCATTTTGGTTCCTCAGCTCAAAGTATTGCCACAGTAGTACACCACAAAATATGGCTAAAAGTACCACTAGTAGTATCAAAAAATTATTTATCTTGCTGTTATTGTTTTCTTTAGATGTCGATTCCATGTTGCTCAATCACATTTTGCTTTGGTCAATAAACCAAAGGTAATTTTATTTTAAGCTTTACAAAAACTTAGCCATTTTGGATATATTAAAAAGAGGGTTCAACAGTATATTTCTTCCTAACAATTGCGCAGGGTGCGGAAATGCTCTTTTACCAAGGGAAAGGTTGATTTGTTTACCATGCATCGGTAAATTGCCAATTACCAATAGCCACAATGAACAAGACAATATGGTAGAGCGAATTTTTTGGGGCAGAATTCGAATAGAAAGAGCTTGCTCATATCTCTACTTTAAGCAAGAAGGCAGGGTTCAAAAAATAATGCATCAATTTAAATACAAGAGTAAACCTGAAATTGGAAACTTACTGGGTACTTTATTTGCTAAAGAGCTAACTAACAGCAACTTTATCCAAGACATTGCACTGATCATACCTGTACCTATTCATCCCAAAAAGAAAGCAATACGCGGCTATAATCAATCGGAACATATTGCAGAGGGATTGTCCAAAACACTAAATATTCCGTGGAATGGCAACTGTATTGAAAAGGTATTGGATACAGAAAGTCAAACAAAAAAAAAGCGATATGAGCGATGGAAAAATGTAGAAAACGTATTTGAAATAAAAAATAAAGCTTTAGTTCAAAATAAACATATCTTATTGATTGACGATGTGCTCACTACCGGCTCTACTTTGGAAGCTTGTGCCGCTGCTTTACTAGCAATAGAAGGCACAAAAATAAGCATTGCCACTATCGCTGTAGGTTTATGATTACATTTGGAAATACAAAGGTCAAAAAATGATTGACGCTATAATTTCCGCACTACGCATTACGGGCAGCTTGCTGATTATTATCACAGCTATACCACATATTCGTAGCGATTATTGGACATTTCGAATTTTCGAATTTCCTAGAGCACAAAAACTCGTGCTCAATTTGGTTTTCCTTTCTGCATACGCTAGTTTTTTCGCCTATTTTAAGTTAATTGATTACATCGTATTTAGCCTATTTACCCTAAACCTTGTCTATTTAGTTTATCAAATATTTCCTTACCTCTCCATTGCTAAAAAACAGATAAAATCAGCCGACTCCACTAAAACATCCTCTATCCGTTTATTGGTCAGCAATGTTTATCAGTATAATCGGTCGTTTCAGAAATTAAAACAACTAATCGATGAGGAAAAACCCGATTTAGTTCTATTGGTAGAAACCGACAAATGGTGGAAAGAGCATTGCATTGATAGTATTGGAAAGGATTACCCAAATCAAATTTTAAAAGATCAGGAAAACACCTATGGGATGCTACTTTTTTCTAGGTTGCCTTTAGTTAATACACAAATTCGTTTTTTGATTGATGATGAAATCCCATCTATAACCACAGAAATTCAACTCAATACAACAGAAAAAATAAAATTATTTGCCTTGCACCCAACGCCTCCTGTACCTACTCAAAACCGCTACTCCACAGACAGGGATGCAGAGATTTTGATAATAGGTAAAGAAGCCAAAGAAGAAAAGCTTCCAGTAATTGTTGCCGGCGATTTAAATGATGTAGCTTGGAGTCACACCACCAACTTGTTCCAAAAAATTAGTGGCTTGCTAGATCCAAGAAGAGGAAGAGGATTTTATAGTACTTTTCATGCAAAAAGGCCACTGTTCCGTTGGCCATTGGATCATATTTTTTGTTCCTCAGAGTTCCGATTACAATCAATTAAACGATTAGGAGATATCGATTCCGATCATTTTCCTATTCTAGTACAACTTCACTTGGCGTCATCAAAAGACCAATCAGAGCAACTGGAGTATAGCAGAGAAGAAAAGCAAGTAGCCGAGGAGAAGATTCAGAACGGGAAGAATAGTGAGTGATTCAAATCGCTTTTCCTCGAAGTCCCTTGTGGATTATGCCTAATTTTGTCCTTTTATATTCCACACAATGAGCGAAGAATTATTCATCAATAAGCAAGCAGATAAAGCTGGTCAATATGCTTCTTTACTCCCACAACTAAAGGGGCTAATAGCAGGAGAAACAGATACAATTGCCAACATTTCTAACCTCGTGGCAGCCTTAAATCAATCTTTTGATTTTTTATGGGTCGGCGTTTATTTTGTGAAAAATGACGAACTCGTTTTGGGGCCATTTCAAGGACCTATAGCATGTACCCGCATAAAAAAAGGAAAAGGTGTGTGTGGAACTGCTTGGTTAAAGGGAGAGACCATTGTAGTAGAAAATGTGGAAGAATTTCCCGGTCATATTGCCTGTAGCTCTGATTCTAAATCTGAAATAGTACTCCCAGCTTTTAAAAATGGACAAGTAGCCTTGGTGCTTGATATTGATAGTGAAGAATTGGCTACTTTTGACCAGACCGATAAAGAATATTTAGAGCAAGTTATCCAACTCATCGAAAGCGTCTTATAATGCAATTTAAGTTTTCATTCATTTACATATCAGCACTTTCCTTTCTTTTGTACGGTTGTGCACAAGTAGTAGCTCCTACAGGTGGAGAGCGAGATTTATTGCCTCCCGAAGTAGTTAGCTCTACCCCCGAAAACGGCAGTACCAACTTTTCAAAAAAAAAATTTACCGTTACGTTTGATGAGTATATTCAGTTGAGTAATATCACAGAAGAATTGGTGGTGTCTCCTCCACTAACCTACCCGCCTGATGTATCCATAAAAGGAAAATCAATTGTAGTAGAAATTACCGATACCCTATTAGAAAATACCACTTACTCCTTCGATTTCGGCAATGCCATAAAAGACAACAATGAAGGAAATGAGCTTACAGGTTTTCAATACGCTTTCTCTACGGGAGACCAAATTGACTCACTTTCGGTCAGCGGTGTTGCGCTCGATGCATTTTCCATCGAAGCTACCGAAAAAATGCTGGTGATGCTCTATGCTAACCCGACAGACTCTACGCCATATCTATCACTACCTCGATACGTTACAAAAACCAATAAGCAGGGAGAATTTACGATTAACAACATCAAAGCGGGAGAATATTTGATTTTTGGATTAGTTGATCAAAATAGAAACCTCTTATTTGATCAGCCAAACGAAGTAATTGCCTTTAAAGATGAACTGATCCAAATCGATAGCAATACCAATGCAGTTAAACTTTTTACTTTTTTGGAAAACAACCAACTCCAATACATCAAAAAGCAATCTATTCGAAAAAACCACCTACAAATAGTTTTAAATCAACCTACAAAAGGTATTCGAATTAAACCCATTGATCCATCAGCTAGCCTTCCAGAACACATCAAGCAAATACGAACTATTGGCGATACCATTGATTATTACTTCACCCCCAACGACAGCCTGAGTTTTGAGGCGGCGATAATAGAGGATACGTCGACCTTAGATACCATAGCTATAAAAATTGGCCCATTACCTAATGAAGACACACTCTTATTGATTACTGAGCCTTTCTCCTCGAATAATCATAAAATCAATAAGCCATTATCCATTAAATTTTCCACACCACTAGCATCTATTGATACTGCTCTTATCACTATCACGAGCGACTCTATCCCTGTACCTTTTGATTTGAGCACCACAGACAGTTCAAAAAAAGCAGTTCGCATAAATACAGATTTAAAAGAAGCTTCGAATTACCAGATTGTCGCCTACCCTGGAGCATTTTTAGATGTATATGGCAGAACAAACGACACTTTATCTACATTATTTAAAACAACTGAATTTAAAGATTATGGTAATCTTTCTGTTAAGATAACGGCAAAAAATACAGAAGTGGGTGAGCAACTCATTTTGCAATTACTGACAGAGGGGAATAAACTCATAAAGTCTGTCGTGGCTAAAAATCAAGAAGCCATTAACTTTAAATACCTCAATGGTGGAACTTACCGCCTCAAGGTTATATTTGATACTAACAAAAACGGTGAATGGGACACCGGTGATTACTTAAAAGGAGTTCTCCCAGAGCGAGTAGCACTCTATAAAGGCGATATCACCATTCGGTCAAATTGGGACAAAAACCTCGAGTGGATCATAACTCCGTAAAGTTTTTGGGCGTTACCTAAAGGTCGGGCTATACGTTGTATCTTTTATTTCGCTGCACTCCATAAAAGGATGTCACTGCTATCCCTAACGCAAAACTTACTGCTGTAATTGACCTATCTTTTCAATATTAAATCCAAGATTATTACACCCCACCGAGCACAAATACAGCCTTTTTACTACCTTGTAGATTTCAAATAACCTCTTATGAATAAAATCCTATCAACTTTTATCTTCCTAATTTTTAGCTTAATAATATTTCAAGCTTGCCAAGATGCGCCTGAAAAAGAAATCAAAACAATGAAAGCAGCCATAAAAAGACCCATTAACCCTAATGGAGACAGTGAACTTGCTTTGCTAATGCGTAAAATGTTTGCAGATGTAGAACGAATAAAAAAACAGGTTCAAAAGGGAGAAACAGTCACTGTTAAAATAGATCACGAAAAAATACTATCTGCTCACGCTACCGAGCCTGAAAAAGCTGCTTCAGCTGAATTTAAAGCTTGGGGAGCTACTTACCTTAAAGGAATTGAAGCGCTCATTAATTCTTCACCTGGGAATGTCGAACAGCACTACTCCAGTCTAATCAATAGTTGCATGAGTTGTCACAAAGCATTTTGTCCCGGTCCGATTAAGAGAATCAAAAAACTGAACCTTCCTTCATAAAACTAATCATACACTGACTAGTTTGGAAGTTTTTCTAACCACCAGAACCAGCCACCTCCGAGTACAATTAAACCCATATCAATAGGATCTGCTATAAAACGATCAGAGATAAATGGAAGAAAGACTTCTGAGAATATAACAAGGACTATCAACAAGAGTATCAACTCTAATTTAGCGTAATTCGTTTGGTTAAAAAGAAGTTTTCTTTCCAATAATAAAAGTGGTGGAACTAACGCGCCGAAACAAAAAGGATCAAGGTAATTGTCGGCCAATGGCAAGGAAAACCCAACAACTTTCTGAATAAACTGGTGGACGAAAAAAGCCAAACAAGGTACAAGAAATGAATAATGTAGCAAACGCTTAATCATAGAGAAACCGCTACCACGAACAAGAAAATAACCAATAACAGTGGACTGAATAAAATAAATAGTAAAATACCACCAATTTTAATCCCTACTTTCTTTAGTATCGTCAAGGTAGAATCAGTTGATTCTATTCTAGATGTTCTCCTCCAGGTGTCGAACAAATCCTCAGCGCCAGATTTAAGTGATTTCTTTTCTTGTTCGCTTTTGTCTTCCATAGATAAAAATTAAGCAATTATAATCATTGTTGCCCGACTACAAATTCTGAATTAAAAAACGAATGCTACTTTTTATTGAGCAAAGAACATAATCCTTACCACGAGTATCAAATATACTATACATATTACCATTTTTACTGTGTGACTTAACAACAAGTTAGGAATAGCAAGTAGCAGATCATTTCCTAATTTAGCACTTTGAAATTTGAGCATGAACACTTCAATACAACAAGCAAAAAACATCATATTTGATCTGGGTGCAGTCATCATTAACATTTCACCTGAAACAGTAGTAGATGAATTTAAAAAAACATACTCCGGTGATTTCGATTCACAATATCAACAACTAGTTGACTCAGGAGTATTTGAAGATTATGAGGTAGAGAACGTTAACTCTGCACAATTTCTTGCTGCTATATATGATGCTATGGGTGGACAGTTTTCATTGGAGGAAATTGAGGCGATCTGGAATAAAATGCTTTTGGATATCCCGTCAAAGCGGATAGCCATTCTGAAACAGCAAAAAAAGGAAAAAAGAACTTTTTTGTGCAGCAATACAAACGAAATACACATTGATGTGATCAATCAATATATCAAGGACGAATTCAATATAGACGGGTTAGCCCCACTATTCGAAAAGATCTATCTTTCTTACAAATTAG
>CBFHZL010000049.1:0-18124 GCA_965660325.1 uncultured Acidiluteibacter sp. | reverse complement strand
TATCATGAGTTTGATAAAATCAATAAAGAATTTATTGCCGGCTTAGAAGCGCGCAAAGAACTAACAGGAGTATTTACCTTTTTTGCTGCTAACTACCCTCAATATGAGTTAGAAATTGACAATAAAGCAGCTATGCAAAAGGGTGTCTCAATTGGCGATGCTATGGAAAACCTAAATATTATGATTGGTAGCACCTATGAGCAAGGTTTTATAAAGTTTGGACGATTCTTTAAGGTTTACGTACAGTCTGCACCTGAGTTTAGAAAACTACCTTCAGATGTGATGGACATGTTTGTAAAAAACGATCATGGTGAAATGGTACCGTATTCTGCTTTTATGAAGATGAAAAAAATGCAAGGCCCTAATGAAATCACTCGTTACAATATGTATAACTCTGCATCAATTCGTGGTTTACCTGCTGACGGATATACTTCTGCAGACGCGATACAAGCTATACGAGAAGTAGCAGATGAGTTACTTCCAAATGGCTATGACATTGCTTGGGAAGGGCTTTCTTACGATGAATCAAGACGAGGAAATGAGGCGCTCTATATTTTTATCATCGTTTTAATTTTTGTATACTTAGTATTAGCTGCTCAATATGAAAGTTTTATACTACCCTTGGCAGTAATTTTCTCTCTCCCTGTAGGTATCTTTGGCTCCTTCTTTTTACTTAAAATGATGGGATTAGCAAATGATATTTATGCACAAGTTGGGTTAATCATGTTAGTAGGCCTATTGGGTAAGAATGCTGTTTTAATTGTTGAGTTTGCTGTTCAAAAGCACCAGCAAGGCATGTCAATATTTAATGCTGCCATAGAAGGTGCACGGGTGCGTTTTCGACCAATCTTGATGACCTCCTTTGCTTTTATTGCAGGATTAATTCCTTTAGTAATTGCAACAGGTGCAGGAGCTATCGGTAATAGAACAATAGGTGGTTCTGCTCTAGGAGGTATGCTCTTTGGAACTGTCTTCGGTGTAATAGTAGTACCTGGATTGTATTTCATATTTGGCACTTTAGCAGAGAAAGGACAATTGATAAAAAACCAAGATGAGAGTCCACTTTCTGAGGCAATTGCTCACAATACAAACGATGATGAGTCTAAAAAAGATAAGAAAATCATTAATAAGCTGCTCAAACTTTTGAAGCGGAAAGAAAAAGACTCGAATGATAACGATAAAGAATAGTAGTATGTTGAAAAATAAGCAACTAATAAAAATTGCAGGTGTCGTATTGTTCACAGTAGCG
Source organism: uncultured Acidiluteibacter sp. (assembly GCA_965660325.1). Classification (GTDB taxonomy): domain Bacteria; phylum Bacteroidota; class Bacteroidia; order Flavobacteriales_E; family Vicingaceae; genus Acidiluteibacter. The sequence continues at coordinate 16,875 of CBFHZL010000049.1, read as the reverse complement.
ATAAACGCTTGTAAATTGCCTGAAATGGCACAAAAAGGGATACATCCTGATTTACCACTACACTATAATGATAAGCAGTCAGATAGTACAAATACAGGCAAAATGCCTTGGAAGGAATATTTCAAGGACTCCTATCTTCAAGCTTTAATAGATACAGCTTTGAAAAATAATCAAGAACTGAACATAACGCTTCTTGAAATAGAAATTGCTCAAAATGAAGTAAGAGCTACCAAAGGAGAATATTTGCCTTCTATTGGAATAGGAGCGGGTGCAGGACTAGAAAAAGCTGCAAGGTACACTAGGAGTGGTGCTTTAGAAGCAACGACAGATATCAAACCTGGTGAAGAGTTTCCTGAGCCTTTACCTGACTATATGATTGGTGCCTACGCTAACTGGGAGATAGATGTTTGGAAAAAGCTTAGAAATAGTAAAAAAGCAGCGGTATCTCGGTATTTAGCCTCAGTAGAAGGAAAGAACTTTATGGTTACTAACCTGATAGCCGAAGTGGCGAATTCGTATTACGAATTATTGGCCTTAGACAATCAATTAATCAATATCCAAAACAATATTGCTATTGTAACCAATGCACTGAAGGCTGTAAAGCAACAAAAAGAAGCTACTCGAGTAAATGAGTTGGCTGTAAAACGATTTGAAGCAGAATTATTTGATTCTAAAAGCGCTCAATATTCGATTAAACAGGAGATTGTGGAAGTAGAAAATCGCATCAACTTCTTGTTAGGAAGATATAATCAGCCCATCGAGCGAGATGCAAGCCAATTTATCAATTTGGTTCCAAAAACAGTGATGTCTGGAATTCCTTCACAATTACTAGAAAACAGACCGGATATAAAACAAGCTGAGCAAGAACTAATCGCTGCAAAATTAGATGTAAAGGTAGCCAAAGCAAGATTCTATCCGTCATTAGGGCTTTCTGCAGGTTTAGGATTTCAAGCTTTTAATCCTGAATTTCTAATTAAGTCTCCCACTTCTTTGTTGTATTCCTTAGCAGGTGAGTTAACCGCTCCTTTAATCAATAGAAATGCTTTAAAAGCAATGTATTTTAGCGCTAATTCAGCACAATTACAAGCTGTTTACCACTATGAACAAACTGTATTAAATGCTTATTTTGAGGTAGCAAATCAGATGTCACTTGTTGAAAATTTAGATAGAAGCTTTGACTTAAAGTCACAGCAGGTACAAGCACTTTCTGAATCAATTGCTATTTCAATTAATTTATTTCGCTCTGCACGAGCAGACTACATGGAAGTTTTGCTCACACAACGTGATGCATTAGAAGCACGTGAAGAGTTAATTGAAACTAAAAAGAAGCAGTTAGGAGCACTTGTTGGAATCTACCATGCGTTAGGTGGCGGATGGAATTAATAACCTAACACCCTGTAAAATATTGAGTTTACTAAAGCCTCACCTAGATTAATCATAAGGTGGGGCTTTTTTGTAATTGAACAATTTGACTGTTTATTGTTTACATTATCAGACACTCAAAATCTAACACCATGAATTATCTAATTATCTTACTTCAACTAATAGTCGGAATTAGCTTGTTAAACGTATGGTTGATTCAACCGAATAAACCATCTAAATGGAGGGGAGGAGACGCTAAAACGCTTAAGGAAGAGTTTGAGGCCTATGGCTTGCCTGAGTTTCTTTTTTATGTGGTAGGTTTTTTCAAAGTTGGATTCGCTGTATTATTGTTGGCTTCCATTTACTTTACAGCTTATGCAGATTATGCGGCTTACGGTTTAGCTTTCTTCCTAACAGGATCAGTGGTTATGCACATAAAAATTAGTGACCCAATTCATAAATCTTTCCCTGCGGTACTATTCTTATCGATGTGTTTGGTGATTGCACTGCTCAATTAAAGCGCTAAATAATAGCCATAAGCGAGGTATCCATTCAGCACCATAAAAACAAATGAAGGAGAACTTTCATAAAAGTTGTCCTTTATTTTTATGCGGGTAATGAACCCTAAAAGCATCAATACGCTCAAACCTGCGGCTGAGAAAATTACCAGATAAAGGGAGAAGTAATAGCCAACCACTAATCCTAGGCTTCCTAATACTTGCAATACCCCTGTGAGTTGTCGTTGCGCATCGGTAAGACCAAAACGTTTAAATTCATCCACCATCTTAGAAGAAAAAAGGCAGGAAAGACCGTAGCCAAAGAAGCAGAAGGCCACAAAAAATGTGATAATAGTTTGTCCAAACATCGTTCAATTCAAACAGTAAACTAGGGGTTATGTTTGGAGTTTCTTAGTTAATATTCCCTTTAAAAAACTGAAGTTAGCAGCATCCTCCCAACCCTTCATTATTTTCATTGATGCTAAACGGCATGGATTCCCCACATCCTTCGTAAATTCCATAATGCGTTTCCCAGTTGCCATAGAATTCAAAATGATCTTTGTAGCGGGTACTTTGTAGCATTAAGTAAGTATTTCCGCAAACGGGCATGATCTTATTTTTTGGGAAGTTGTGGTGACCATCCAAGTCAAAACTACTTGCGTTATTTTCTATTGATCCTTTATAAGCTACTGCTTGTCCATAATCTTCACAAGCATCTTCCAATCCTTCAATTTTCCAAAGTCGATAGGTGACAGAATGGAACTGAATGTCGCCACACTTTTCCTCTATGGCTTTGTTTTCAATGGTGATGGGATTATTTTTTACACTTCTAGGATCGAGAAAACCGGCTTTGCTAGCAATTCGTAAAAAGTCTTTCCAGTATAGTGCACCACTTAAGCATTCACCCCAAAGTACAGGGTCGTCTTGGAGCTCCTTACTAATTCTTCTTGTGCTGTAAACGTCACTAAAGTACATTTCACCACCTGGCTTGAGTAAACTGTATACATCTCTTAGTACTTTTTCTTTGTTGACAGTCAGATTAATGACACAATTGGAAATGATTAAATCAAAACTATTCGGCTCGAGTTCCAATTCATCCAAGGCTTCGATATTTCCCTCTAAGAACTTTACATTGGAGTGCTTGTACCCAAATTTATCGGTATGGTAGTCGATATGTCTTTCGGCTACATCTATTTGTTCACGTGTCATGTCCACTCCAATAACTTCGCCCTCTTGGCCAACCAACTGAGATAAAATATAACAATCCCTTCCGCTTCCTGAACCAAGGTCGAGTACACGTAGACCTTTTAATTCATCTGGAACAACAATTCCACAACCATAATATTTTGTCAATACTTCATCATGAATGTTACTTAAAGCAGCCTTAATGTAATCAGGAAGTACCTCTGTAGTACAGCAGGCATTGGTCTTTAAATCAGTACTAGTAGATAACTCACTTCCATAATAGGTTTGAACTTCTTCGTGCTTTTCTTTCATGACATGTATCGTTATTGAATCATTGAATTATACCCAACAAAAGTATCATAAGTATTGCGGCTATTTTAGCGTTTCGATCATTTAATTTTATGAAGGAACATTGAATTTGTATCGCATTCGATTGCCCCTTTTCGATGGAATTTACTCTTCCAAACTCCTTAAAGTCAACCAATATTTTGCTCCTATAATCAGTTGATCGATTTTTCCTAGCGTATTCAAGTCCTTCTTGCAATACGTTGGTGTAAAGAGATGCAGGGCAGTAAATAACATTTTATAAATACCTTTCATCTTGCCAAATTACTGATATTATATCTCTGAAAAACATCCTTTTATTATTGGTGTTTTAATGATGAATAAACGTCCCTTTTGATCATGAATCCTACACCCTACATATTACTACAATCATTACTATTTACATTTATTTTAAGCAGTTGTAATGCACAGCAATCAACTCTTCAAGAAAGCACCGACCAATCCCATTATTTTTATGAAGAAGGCGATCCCAACGGAATTGGAAAGTGGTACTTAGGTAGAGAAATCGCTCATGTAATGGGCTTTCAAGGCATTGGTTGGCTAGAGCGGAGTGAGCGTGAAAAAGAGGAGCAAACAACAACATTACTTGAAAATATGCAAATTAACTCTTCGGATATAATCGCTGATATTGGTGCAGGTTCTGGTTACCATGTATTTAAAATGGCTCCTTTAGCGGATGATGGTATGATCTACGCGGTAGATATTCAATCGGAAATGTTGCAAGCAATCCAACTGAAACAGCAGAAGGCAGGTATTCAAAATATTACGTTGGTGAAGGGGGCTGAACAGTCGACCAATTTGCCTGTCAATAGTATTGATAAAGTTCTGATGGTCGATGTGTATCACGAGTTTAGTCACCCTAAAGAAATGTTGCAGTCGATTCACACAGCACTAAAGGAAAATGGAAAGGTTTATTTGATTGAGTATCGAATGGAAGACCCTAATGTTCCCATCAAAACCATTCATAAAATGGCTGAAGCACAAGCTAAGAAAGAGCTAGAGGCCAATGGGTTCGAATTGATTGAAAATATGGAAAATTTACCGAGGCAGCATTGCTTGATCTTTGAGAAGAACTAGGGTTATTTTTTATGAAGTGTTTCCATTTCGTTTAACTGTCAGAAAGACCATGTTTCAAACGGTTAGTTAATTCTAATGAATAGGTCAATAAAGGTCTAATAACTTCTAGGGTCGGGTTGCACACAACCTATTGAAATTTTCTATTTTTGTTCGTGATGAAAGTTTGCATTGCGGAAAAGCCAAGTGTTGCCAAAGAGATTGCCTCTGTTTTAGGAGCCAATAATCGTCATGATGGCTATTTTGAAGGCAATGGGTATTGTGTCACCTACACATTTGGTCACCTGTGTACCCTTTTCGAGCCCAACGACTATAAGCCCCATTGGAAAAGTTGGAACTTAAATTACCTTCCGATGTTACCCGAAAAGTTTAAAACGAAAGTAGTTGACAATCCTGGGATTCAGAAGCAGTTTGAGATTGTAAAAAAACTCTTTGAAGATGCCACAGAAGTAATCAACTGCGGTGATGCTGGCCAAGAAGGGGAGCTGATACAACGGTGGGTAATTGAGCAAGCCGAATACAAAGGCACCGTTAAACGGTTATGGATTTCATCGTTAACCACAGAAGCCATTAAAGAAGGGTTTGAGAAATTACAACCTGCCGAAAAGTACGATAACTTATACTACGCCGGCTTTTCTAGGGCTATTGGCGATTGGCTGTTGGGCATGAATGCAACCCGACTTTACACGGTAAAACGGGGTGGTTACAAACAAGTATTGTCGATAGGACGTGTACAAACGCCCACATTGGCCATGATTGTGCATCGGTATCAAGAAATCAACAACTTTCAGCCAAAGCCATATTGGGAGCTACAAACGGTCTACCGAGAAACCGTATTCAACTGCGAAGAAGGAAAGTTTTTAAAGAAAGAAGAAGGAGAAGCGTTTGCTAACGTGGTGAAGCAAAACGAGTTTGAGGTTACCTCTGTAAGTAAAAAGAAGGGAAAGGAGTATGCTCCTAAGTTGTTTGACTTAACAGGTCTTCAGGTATATTGCAATAATAAATTTGGACTCTCTGCAGATGATACCCTAAAAATTGCCCAAAAACTATATGAGCAGAAAGTGATCACATATCCTCGAGTAGATACGACCTTTTTGCCAAATGATGTTTACCCAAAGGTAGAGGGAATATTAAAAAGCTTGACAAACTACAAGTCGCTAATTGAACCCATTTTAGGCAAGAAGATTAGAAAGTCCACCAAGGTGTTTAAAGATAAGAAAGTAACTGATCACCATGCGTTAATCCCTACTGGTGTTCAATCGAGCCTTTCTGAAGATCAACAAAAAGTGTACGACATAATCACAAGACGATTCATTGCTGTTTTTTACGATGATTGTGCTGTTTCAAACACGACGGTACTCGGTAAAGTAGAGAAAGTTGCTTTCAAAACCACAGGAAAGGAGATCTTGGAGAAGGGGTGGAAGGTAGTTTTTGAAAAAGCTGACGATAAAGAGAAAAAAGACAAGAGCGAATTACCGACATTCAAAAAAGGAGAAACAGGTCCGCACGAACCAAGCTTTTCAGAAAAGCAAACCAATCCACCTAAGCAGTATACAGAAGCTACATTGCTAAGAGGTATGGAAACCGCAGGAAAGCAGGTAGATGATGATGAAATGCGTGAATTGATGAAGGAAAACGGCATTGGTCGGCCTTCTACTCGAGCGAATATTATCGAAACACTATTCAGAAGAAAATACATTTATCGCAATAAGAAACAAATACTGCCAACGGAGACAGGAATTGGACTGATAAATGTGATTCAAAATAAACTACTTACATCAGCAGAGCTTACTGGACAATGGGAGAAGCAATTGAGTGAGATTGCAAAAGGAAAATTTAAGGCGGGCTCCTTTGTAAAGAACATGAAGTTAATGGTAGATGATTTAGTCTGTGAGGTGCGCAGAGAATCCTCTTTCCTCAAGATATCACAAACGCCTGAGGAAAAGCCTGCCGCAGCTTCAGTAAAAAAGACTAAAACTACGGCAACAGTTACAGGTTCAACTTGTCCAAAGTGCAAAGAAGGAACTTTTCTAAAAGGTTCAACAGGCTATGGTTGTAGTAACTATAAAAACGGCTGTAAGGTGGTATTGCCGTTCTCTTTTCAAGGGAAAAAGATTTCAGAGAAGCAGTATTTACGCTTGCTAAGTAAGGGTTGTACGGTTAATATGAAGGGATTTAAAACGGAAAATGGAACTGTGCAAGGACTGGTCCGATTTAACGATGCTTTTGAATTGGTCTTGGAAGAACAAAAAGTAGCTGCAAAAGCCAAGAAAAAATCGGATTCTATTGCTTGTCCTGCCTGTAAAAAAGGAACTGTTATTAAAGGTAAAACAGCCTACGGTTGCAGTCAGTACAAAGAAGGTTGCACCTTTAGGTTTACTTTTGATGCTGTTCGCGAAAAAGCTAATAATCAGCCATTAACAGCCGAATTGGTGAAAGGCATTTTACAAGAAGAAGTAGAAAAATAGTATATTAAAATACGATAGAAAATAGATACGAAGATGGGATATCAAGAGGATTTTGTTCTTTTTTGGGAACAAGTAGAGAAGAGTGTTGAAGATGGGACCTTTGCCAAATTAACCATGGCAAAAAGTATCGGCAAACCTGATTTGAAGAATATATTTTTACGGCCATTGTATGCAAAAGACGATTTCTCCGTATTGCTTAAGAAACAATATCGTTCAAGAGATAAAGCGGACTTGGAAGAGGGAATGACCCTACAAAGCGCATTTAAAGCGTTGGAACCGTATCTCAAAACCGCCTTTTTTACTGTGATTTTATTTACCACGGAAGAAGACATCACGTTTAAGCTGAATAAAAAAGGCGCTACCAATGTGGTTACTGGATTACCTACATTTACTGAAATTCCAACGGTGATACCTGATGCTGAACTTTAAAGGCTGCGGAAAGGTGACTGCTTATTGGCTGCACTTAATCAAAAACATATGTGACGCTATTCATCGGTAATTGTCTAATGAATATTATATTTGATTCACCAATACCACTATTATGAACCGAATTGTATTGTTTTTCACTTTCTCTCTATTTTATTTTTCAGGCTATGCCCAAGAAATTAAGTTACAAATAGGAACAGATTTTCCGTTGAACCACTATGTTGGCATCAATTATCAGCATAACGAGCGCTTTTCTGCAGATGTATCTTTTGGATTAGTAACATCTCCTTACAATAATGAGCTGTACGATTGGATCAATGTGCCTTCTCGATTAGAATCTCGCAAAGATTTTATACAGGATTTTACAAAAGATGGAAATGTCTTTGCTTTTGGGGTAAATGTGCATAAAAATAAATGGTACGCCGGTGTTCAAGTGCAATTTATACAGCTAAATGGCTCGGGTAGTTATAACGATATTATCAATAGTGATTTGGTTCAAAATGATTTGGCTAGTGGCGAAAAAGCTCTGTTAGATTCTGTCCTAACTATTCTCAACAGTCCACTTGGTAGTGCATTGGTAAACCTAAATGATGAAGTAAGTATAGAAACGAATTTGATTCAATTAGGCATTAAAGCAGGAAGACAAATCCAATTTAAGGATTCTAAGTTTTCTATGAATGTTGAGCTCGGCATTTCTGCAAATATGCAAGCTAAAACCACTACCACTTATGACCGTGCGTTAGCAAGTCAAATTGATTTTTTTGCTCAAAATATTGTCACTGGTAGTAATAGTGGCCAAATTCAAGAAAACCTAGACTTTGAGCAGCAAGGCCAACTTGTAAATGAGTTTTTTGAAGATTATGGATTCATTCCTTCTTTGCGAATTGGAGTGGCCTATCAATTGTGGAAGAAATAGGAGGGGTCTCCTATTTATTTAATTTTATCCACTTCTTCCTTAAAGAAAGTTTGAATTCGATGAATTCCGGTTCTCGGCGTTATATTATCTTGGGCTCCCATACTTAAAAAAAACTCTATTGGTCCATAAGTTTTTGATGAAGTAAACTTTCTAAGTATACTAATAATTAACTTTCTAATCCAATCGGGGATGTGTGAAATCTTAACCGATTTTCCACACGATTGCAACGCAATTTGAGCGATTTCATTTTGTGTTAAAAGGTCTGGACCTCCAATAAGTAACTCTTTCTGCGGTAAATCGATTGCCTCAATTATGCCTTTCGCTAAGTCTGCTCCATGTATCGGGTTAAGTTTATAATTCCCATCACCAAAAAGATATACCCGACCTTTATGGGCCATATCTAAAAAGTCTTTTAAATCAGAAAAAAATCCATTTGGTCGAATAATCATATAATCCATACCTGACGACTTTAATGCATCAACAAACTTTTCTTTGGCTTCCATTATCTTCAGGTGTCGCATCTTCTCACCATTTACAACTGATATATAGATAAACTTGTTCACACCTGCTTTTTTGGCCTCATTTAGTAAATTTAAGTTCGCTTGAAAATCTACATCCATAAAAGTGAGCCCATCTTTTTGTCTGGTTATTCCAACAGTTGAGATAACCACATCAGCGCCGTCTAGCTTTCCTATCAAAGTATTACTATTGGTTACTTCCGCTTGAATTATTTGTTCTTGTTTTAACTCTTTATCAAGTAGTTTTTTATTATTTCTAGCTATAGCCTTAAAATAATATTTTTTATTTTTTAGTTCTTCAACTAGGTGCTGACCTAAGTATCCAGTGGCACCCGCTATGATAATATTTTTCATTTGTATCTATTTTTAAATGAAGTCGGGACGGTATTTCGCCCAAACCTCCAAAAAGGGATCTTAAAATTCATTTTGAATAATCACTTCCATAATTTGTTGGCGCTCTAAGCTTTTGTCCTGCTCATTACTCAATAGTATAATCAACCCATTGAATTTTGGGAGAAAAACCAATAAGCTTGTAAATCCATCTATATCGCCTCCATGGTGATAAATCACCTGATTATTTGTATTTAATGTGAACCAGCCTGAACCGGGCACATTAACTCCACTTTGACTAATAGATGGAGCAAGTAAGATTTGTCTTTCATCAATTGTAAAATAATTGGACATCATTACATCACCCCATTTCTCAAGATCTGCAATCGTACTTTCTAGCTCGCCTGCACTAAAAGCAATTTGCATCTGATAATCTGACACTGCTAATCCATTGTAATATCCCTTAGCACGATCCACACCTTGAATCTGATCGGGACCTTTACTCGTATTAATTAGATTAAGCGGTGTGAATAATTTTAGTTGTAAATACTCTTCGTAACTTTTTCCTGTAAGCTCTTCAATTAATACACCTAAAATAAAATAGTTAGAATTCGAATAAGAGAAATATTCTCCAGGTATAAAAAGGAGACCATTTTCTAGGATGGACTCTTCGATTATTTCAAAGATTTCATCCCGATCAAAGTAATAATTGTTTTCCTCAGCGTACTCCTCGACAGGTCCTACATAATCAGGAATACCCGAATGATGTGTCATCAGGTCTCTGATAGTGATTTGGTTGCCAAAAGGAAAGTCAGCTGAAAAATCGCTAAGTTTCTGATCAAAGCTGTAAATTAATCCATCTCTCATAAGATGAATCACTGCAGCAGCAGTAAAAGATTTCGTTATTGAACCTATTCTATAAATTAGAGAGGTTTGATTTAGTGTACTATCAAAATGGTCAGCTATTCCGAAACCTCTCCTGAGCAAATCAGCTCCATTCTTTCTAATCAGCACACTACCATTAAATCCTATTTCCTTTAGATATACCTCAGGTGATGTGTATGTGATAGTTGGAGAATCATTTTCTCCCTTATTGCAGGAAGCTAAAATTATCATTGCTACTAGCGTAAACAAATAGGTTGTCATTTTCATTCGTGTCATCATATTAAAGTTTTGATTAAATAATGACACAAAGTTGGTGAGCATCAGCAGGTCAAACGCTTTAGATTATAAATTGGGACTTAAAACAGGATTTCCGGACACTTATTTAACAGTTCCTCAAAAATGTGTGTTTCAAAAAACAAGTCCTGTTTTCGTTTGATATGATATTCCGGATGTAAGAACCTTTAAAATAGATCAGATTTGCAGTAAAATAAATACCATAAAATGAAAAATTATAGCCTATTAGCGTTGTTTACACTAGTCTGTGCGGTACTTATTGCGCAAAACAACCAAGATAAAGTAATCAATAGAATCGATCGACTACTTTATAAAGAACTAAAGAAGGATCAAATCAATAATATTTTTCTTTCTGTCTATTCACCTTCAAAGAATTTTGAATGGAATGCTGCTAAAGGTAAATTTAAAGATGGAAGGGATGTATCGATACAGCATCCGTTTTACACCGCTAGTGTTGGTAAAACCTTTACCGCATCAGCAATCGGAATTTTGGTGGACGAGGGAAAAGTGAAATTTGAAGATAAGATCATCAAATACCTTCCTAAAAATATAATGCATGGATTACATGTATTTGATGGAGTAGATTATAGTGACAGTATTAATATATCACACCTGCTTTCACACACATCAGGTCTTGCTGATTATTTTGGAAAACCTTTAAATAATTCTACTTCTTTACTTGACTCCATTACAGTTGAAACAGGTAGGCTTTGGAAACCTGTAGAGTTAATTAACTATTACAAAACACACTTTAAACCATTATTCCCTCCAGGAGGTGGATATTATTATACCGATACAGAGTATATCTTGCTTGGGTTGATTATAGAAGAAGTCAGCGGAAAAAGTTTCCATGAATTTATCACTGATCATATTCTTACACCTCTTGAATTAAATCACACTTATCTAAACTTAAGGTCAACAGCTGCCCAACCAACTTTTAGTATGGCAGAAATCTACTCAGGCGAACGAGAAATTAGCGCCTATAGAAGTTTAAGCGCAGATTGGGCAGGTGGGGCTATTGTGTCCACCGGTAAAGATTTGATCCACTTTCAGCAAGCTTTAAGAGAAGGGAAACTCGTTTCCACAGAAACGTTTAAAGCTATGCAAAATTGGGTACCTGAAGAAAAGGGGATGGTATACGGTTATGGTTTAAGAAAAATTAGTTTTAGAAAACTGTTTTTTACCCTTCCAAAGTGGACTGTTATTGGTCATTCAGGGCTAAATGGGACCTTCATGTATTATTCTCCTGAACTAGATGTCTACTTAGCTGGAACATTAAATCAATTAGAAGCCTCAAAGGCGTCTGTTCTTTTTATGGTGAAAGTACTGTTGGAGTTAAACAAGCTATAGACACTAACCACTTATAAGTAATTTAAAAGAAACCTATGAAATACATCAAGAACTACTGGTTATTCATCCAAGTTGTGTTGGCTACCATTGCTTTACCAACTATATTTTATTCTATTCAAGATATTACAATTTTGGACAATTACCCGCAACTAGTAAATAGACATATTTTATATCAATTTGTAGCACTGATACTTGCAATTGTAATGCTATCTGTTTATCGGTCATCACGAAATGCTGTATTTATTCAATATTTTCGGAAAGGAAATTCTGAGCAAGAAATACTGCCTGAGCCATATGTGGGAATTCGACCAAAAGCTCAAGAAAAATGGAGCCGAGCAGGTTTAGAGTGGGCAGTCATCTTCTCAATCATTACTGCAGTTACGATCTATTTTCAATTAGACAGTGACTCAACACCTAGAATTGATGCGTTGGTCAAAGTTTTTCCATTTGTTCTAGTACTAGCATTCATCAATTCTTTTGTCGAAGAAGTTATCAGTAGGCTTGGAGTTGTAATAGCCCTGAAAGGAGTTTTTGAAGATAGAACGATAGCCATTCTATCAGGAATCTTATTTGGTGCTGTTCACTACTTCGGCAATCCTGGAGGTTTTTTAGGAATGCTGCTTGCGGGATTTTTAGGTTGGTTTTTGGCCAAGTCTATTTTAGAAACTAAAGGATTGTTTTGGGCATGGTTTATTCATTTCCTTCTGGATGTCATAATAATGTCTTACCTTTTCATTTATTAGAGAAAGGGTAGCTATTAAGTCATTTGCTTCTTCACCCAAGCCTTTGGGGTTAATCCGGTAGATTTCTTAAAGAAATCATTGAAAACTGATTTAGATGTAAAACCACTTTCATAGGCCAAGCCAAGTAAGGTTAAATGATTGTTTTTTGAGTCTAAAGCCAAATCTTGGAAAGCTTGTAAGCGATACCCATTAATGTACTCATTGAAATTCTTTCCCATTTTTTCATTCAACAACCAAGATAACTTGTTGGGGTGAAGATCGAGCAGTTCTGCTAATAGTTTAAGATTTAGATTATTATTTAAATAACATTTTTCTTCCTTCATGAGCCTATGCAGGTCACTTTGATACCTATAAACTTCCAAGTCCGCTATAACAGATCTTGTATCTTCCTTTGGTGTAAACTCATCTAATTCAAGACCTTCATTAGGAAAATTACATTCTACAAGGTTTTGAAAGTCAACTCTCTCTTTAAGATTAATGAGGAAAGGCTCATGTTTAAAATTGATTACCAGTCCAAATTGTTCACTAATCTGTTTCTCTAAAAGCTTCAACGCTTTATCCTCGTCCAATTGAGTTAACAAATAGAGATCCCAAGCAAATAGAGGGCTTGGTTTCGACTTATGGAATTGTTCAATAAGTTGATTGGCTGCTTTAAGATCAACTGGATTCCCTTTTAAAACTTCCGCCAAGAGGTAACAAATAGGATCAATAGGAGGAAAGTCCTTTTCATTGCTGAGATCCTCAAATCTGCCAAGATGAAGGTAACAAGCAACTTTCAGTTGTATAGATAAGGCAAAAGTAGGGTCTAGTTCTAAAGAGTTTTCAATTAACGCTAGCGATTGACTATACTTCTTCTGCAAATAATAGATATTGGCTTTGGTGTAATAATGATTGGGAGACAATGGATCTGATACCAAGCTTGTGTTTATCGCACGAAGGGCGGTATCAAAGTCGCCGATGGCTGTTAAAACCTCCGCCATACATTCGTTAATATCAGGTTCATCAGGCTTAAGTTGAAGTGCCTTTTGCAAGTATTCGTAAGCAGTTTTGTAATTCCAAAGACCCCAGAACTCCTTAGTAGCCATGCAATGATAGGCGTATACATTTTCTATATCAATCTCTTTGCCCTTATTGAAGTAGCGTTCAGCCATCTGGAAAGCCTCTTCTCGACTCATATAGCCCCAAGAACCAAGCAGTCCATAACAAAGGCCTGCTCCAAAATATGCTAAGTTAAATTGAGGGTCTTGCTTCATGCTTTCCACAAAATACTTAGCCCCACGAGCAATATCCTCTAAATTCCATTTTTTTAGGTGAAACTTACCCTTCAAATAAAGCTCATAGGCCTCAATATTTTTGGTAGAGGCCTCTACCAATTGATCTTGAATGTTCAAGTGTCCAAAATTCTCTCGAATCTTATCAGCTATAATAAGGCTAAACTCATCTTGGAGTTGAAATATATCGGAGAGTTTTCGATCAAATGATTCTGACCAAATGTGAAACCCATTATCGGTTCTTATCAGCTGAGCAGCAATTCTAATTCGATTCCCAGACTTTCGTATGCTACCTTCCAATACTGTACTTACACCAAGCTGATTGCCAATGCTCCTGACATCTTCTTTTTTATTCTTAAAAACAAACGAAGAAGTTCTAGCGGTCACTTTTAATCCCTTGATTTTACTTAAAGCATAAATAATTTCTTCCGTCATGCCATCTGCGAAGTACTCGTTTTCAGGATCAGAGCTCAAGTTTTCAAAAGGGAGCACTGCTATAGACGTTTGATTAATCATGGGATAGAAATAAGGCGATAAAAATAGAAAATACCAATTAGTATCACAAATAAGGGATTAAAAAGGATAACCTATTTAGTCTCAAATTTCATCCAGACGTCCAATATTTCATTTTAGGACGATAGAGTAACACCTTCACCACACCTTTGCAGCGTCAATTCAATAAAAATAGTTGATACTAAAATGCTTCCCAATAGTGGGGAGAAAAAACATATGTACAATCAATAAACACCAATCTGTTCAATTATGAAAAAGTTATTAGTCGTTCTCATTACAGCCACCTCTTTAAGTTCTTTCGCTCAAACCGCAGCTGAAGTAAAACAAACAAACAAGGTCAAGTATACATACAGGGTTAGTCTTCCCGGTATTATTATCCCTCAATTGTTTGAGAAGTCGTGGAACGATAAAACACATACACAGCATATAGAGCTCCATGTAAAACGTAACCTTGACAATAAGAATATCATTGGAATTAAATTAGCCACATGGAGACTGTTTCAACCCATGGGAATTCAATGGGGAGATGGATTACTCGATAAGGTAAAGTCTGAGAGTGAATTCTATCCCGGCCATGTGAGAGAAAGTGGGATAGGTATTAGTTATCAAAGAATGCTATGGAAGGGATTATTCGCATCAGTTGAAGTATTGCCACAATTCAAAACCTATCTAGATCAAGACAATAAGAAAGTCGCAAATGGCTTCAAGTTGTATAACTCATTTCACTTAGGCTACCATTTGGCATTTGGTAAAAGCAAACGGTTCTTTATTGAGCCTCAAGTTCATTCTCAATTCTGGATTTTTGATACCAATACACCAAGCGAATTCAAATCACTTGATAAAAAATGGAAAAACTATTTCCTTTTCGAGCCAAATATATACTTAGGAGTAAATTTCTAACGGTGAAATTGCCGTCAGTGAGAACCATGGCTTGTTCTCGTTATTATGGAAATGACCTAAATAGGAGGGTGCATGAACTAATTAGTTTAGGGAAATGGTAAACTGATAACCTGATGAAATTAATTATTGGAAAAACAGGCTATTTAGCAAAAAAATCATCCTTTTGAACGATAGAGAAAGCCCTTAAATCGAGGAGTTTTGGAGTTTAACTTAAAACTCTAAATATGAAAAAAATTACCACGGTTATCACTTTTCTATTGCTTACAAGCCTTGGATTTTCGCAACCATTCAATCGATTTATGGACTTGGATGGAGTAGATGACTACTTAACACAAAACTTTTCAAGTACCAACATTCCCAACAACTCATTTACTATAGAATTGTGGAATAAATCATGCACCGCTCAAGGTCTTCGAATTATTGATGCTGCGAGCTCCACTGCAGGTGGTGGTCTTGAGATTGCTTATTCTCAC
Source organism: uncultured Acidiluteibacter sp. (assembly GCA_965660325.1). Taxonomy (GTDB): domain Bacteria; phylum Bacteroidota; class Bacteroidia; order Flavobacteriales_E; family Vicingaceae; genus Acidiluteibacter. The sequence goes on along the minus strand of CBFHZL010000049.1, from coordinate 1,325 downwards.
CAAGCAGGTGGAGAGTATACCGCAATTTTTAGGACCCATGGGGCAAACGGAATTGTTTCCGTAATTAGAAGTGGGCCAACAAACCTAAATCAATGGAATCATTTTGCCCTAACTTACAACCATTTAGATAGTAATGCTCATATTTATATTAATGGAGTGCCTAGAGATACAGTAAAGATACAAGCCTACAATGGCGCTAGTTTTAGGTTTTATGTTGGATCGTATGACCATAACACAAATTTTCTTCTCAAATCTCAGATCGATGAAATTCGAATCTCTGATACGATTAGGTATAACGGGCCTTTTACACCACAGACCTCAGAGTTTACAGTAGATGCCAACACGAATGCTCTGTACCATTTTAATGATACAACAACAGCAATTCAAGATGCTAGCCCTAATAATTTCGACTTACAGGGACAGTCTGCAGACTCAAAGCCCGTATTGGCTCAACGGGACAATCCCGGTATGGCTAATGGCATAACGACCAACAATGCCAGATTTTGTAAAGGCGATAGTGCTACACTTTATGTTGGCGCTACCAGTAATCTATTGGCCAGTGAAAAGTGGGTGTGGTATGCAAATACATGCGGTGGAACCTTCATGGGAGAAGGAGACTCCATTGTAGTCAACCCTAACGGTATTACCAGATATTACGTGAGGGCAGAAGGTGGCTGTGGCGGACAAGGATTATGCGATTCCATTTTAATTACGGTAGATCCGCTGCCAACAGTAAATGCTAATGCTACCGCTACACAAGTTTGTGCAGGAAGTAATGTTACCGTATTTGGCACAGGAAACGCTAGTGCATATTTTTGGAATAATGGCGTTCAAAATACAGTTGCATTTCAACCAACCGCTACACAACTTTATACCGTAACCGGAACCAATGGCTTATGCACAAATACAGATACGATTACCATTGCCGTAGACCCTTTACCAACGGTATCTTTGGCGGCATTTAGTCCAAATATTGTTTGTCAAGGTGCAGGCTTGCAACCCTTGCCGGTAGGAACACCATCGGGTGGAAGCTATTCGGGAACAGGTGTTTCTGCAGGAAATTTCGATCCATCAGTAGCAGGAGTAGGGACGCACACCGTTACCTATGCTTACACTGATGCAAATGGCTGTTCTAATAGTGACATGATTACCATTACGGTAAATTCGTTACCTACCGTTTCCTTAGCTCCATTTAGTAGTAATAGTATATGCCAAGGTGCAGGCTTGCAACCTTTGCCCGCAGGAACACCATCAGGTGGCAGCTATTCAGGAATGGGTGTTGCTGCAGGAAATTTCGATCCATCAGCAGCAGGAGTAGGGACGCA
>CBFHZL010000048.1:0-18129 GCA_965660325.1 uncultured Acidiluteibacter sp. | reverse complement strand
ATAATTGCAGGGTGCCCATTTCGTGTTTGGTATTTCATATGGTCCCATCCGATCGCAAGAGCATATTTATCCGTCAAATGGTATCCTGCTCTAAAGTTGAATTGTGGGATAGTCAGTTGGTTGATGTCAAAGTAAACGGATGAAAACTCTTCAGGCATATCGCGGGCCATAACATCAGATAAGATAAAGTCATAGTCAGGGCCTTTGAGGTGAATATCACTTTTGGCGTATGACGCCCTGTTGTATCCCCAATACATGTAGAAGTTGCCTTTTGGCCTTTTTATATCTAGATTACTTCTTTTAAAGTTAAGCGTATTCTTACTAGAATCTTGGGCTAATACGGATTCGTTTTTTGCAATTACAACTGTTGTGATTAGCAAAAATAAAAGTGCTTTTTTCAATTTTGTCATCTTAAAATTAAGCTGCAAAACTACTCCCATTTTTTAAAATATATCTGCTCCCAAGTTCATCACCGCTCATAAAAGTATTTAACATATACATAATATGGCGCTAATAATATAAACCAACACATTCTTGAATTTAGCAGTTCACATTAGATGCGACTTAATGGGCAAAAAACAACAAGTAAAGAATCAGCAAACGTTAGACTTAGTTGCTGTGTTAGTAAAGGAGAGAGGTTTTTTATCCATTATTCTTTTAGGGTTTGTTCTAGCTGCTATATTAGTTGGATACGGCCATGCAGCTATGTGGCTTGGTTTCTTTTTCGCTGCTTATGCTACTGTGGCGAATGATAGCATTCAGTCACTAGGTACTTTTATTGAAAGCAATCAGGATAAAAAGTGGTGGATTCTCTGGTTATATATTGGTGGTATTTTTTTGGCCACAGTGTCGTTTAGTTTTTTCTATTACAATGGCGACGTTACTTATCAGCGTTTGCTTAGTGCTGACGGAACATCTGATTATCCTCATCCTGAGTCCTTCAATTATTTTCAAGTCATAGCTCCACTAATTTTATTGATACTTACCCGTTTGCGAATGCCTGTCTCTACAACTTTTCTCATGCTGAGTGTGTTTAGTGCAAGTTCAACTGGCATTACTTCCGTAGTTTCTAAGAGCTTGTCGGGTTATGGGATGGCATTTATCTTATCTTTTGTCGTATGGTACTTTTCTTATGGGTTTATTCGAAAGTTCTTCAAACAGCGAAATGCTAGTAGCTTATGGACTGTGGTTCAGTGGGCAGTTAGTGGCACTCTGTGGGCCGTTTGGGTAATGCAAGATGGCGCTAACGTGGCAGTTTTTCTTCCGCGTCAGCAGAGTTTGGGACAGTTTTTAATCTTCGCATTCACTATATTCTTCGGTCTAGGAATACTATTTTTCTTAAAAGGTGACAAAATTCAAAAAGTAGTGAGTGAGAAAGCACGTATTTCCGACGTTCGTGCAGCTACCCTAATTGATTTTACATACGTTATTTTGCTAATCTATAAGCTTTTTATTAGCACCGTTCCGATGAGCACCACGTGGGTGTTCTTAGGAGTAATTGGAGGGCGTGAGATTGCTGTAAGTCTTTCACGTGAGAAGGATGGAAGAAAACACAAAGTTAAATCAGTAAAAATGATTGGTAAGGATGTCAGCTATGCAGCGATCGGACTTTTTGTATCACTGGCATTAGCTTCCGGAGCTAATCCTGCCATACGCGATGAAATAATTGGTTATTTTGTCCCTTAATAAAGCATTTCTATGAGGTACTCTTTCTTGATTTTATTTTTGATTGTTTTTACATGCTGCAAAAGCATTGCCCAAGAGCAAAAACCTAAATTAGTGGTAATGATAACCGTAGATCAAATGCGCCATGATTATATCGACAAATATTGGGATCGGTATTCTGAAGATGGTTTTAAGCGATTGATTAATAAGGGCTTTAGTTTTGACAATGCCAATTTTAGCTATGTTCCAACCATGACGGCTGTAGGGCACGCAACCATAGGAACAGGCACTACTCCAGTTCATCATGGTATTGCTGCTAATAATTGGTACAATAGAGCTTCACAAAAGAAAGTTTACTGTGTTTCAGACTCCACGGTTTCCTCGGTAGGTGTTATCGGAACAGATGGAATGCACTCACCAAGAAATCTAAAGTCAACTTCTTTTAGTGACCAATTAAAACTTAGTTCGCCTAAAAGCAAAGTGTTTGGTGTTTCTTTGAAAGACCGTGGAGCCATCTTGCCTGTAGGCTATGCTGCTGATGCTGCTTATTGGTTTAGTGGTGGAGAAGGTCAATTCATTAGCAGTACTTATTATGTCAGTGAATTACCTAAGTGGGTAAGTTCGTTTAATTCTGAAGGTCATGTTAGCGATTACCTACAGGAGCCATGGAGCACTCTTTACCCGATAGAAACGTATACTACATCGAGTCAAGATCTGGTAGATTTTGAAGGTGTATTTAAGGGAGAAACGGCACCTACTTTCCCTCATATGTTACCTAATTTGATGAAGAAAAATGGACTAGGTCTTATAAAAGGAACACCTTTCGGTAATTCATTACTTATTGATTTTGCGGTAGAACTAATAAAACAGGAGTATTTAGGATCTGATGAAATTACCGATGTCATTAGCATTAGTTTTTCATCGACCGACTACATTGGGCATATGTTTGGCCCACAATCGGTCGAAATAGAAGATACTTACTTGCGACTAGATTTAAATTTGAAAAGTCTTCTTGAATTTTTAGATCAACAAATAGGAGATGGGCAATATACCGTTGTCCTCACAGCAGACCATGGAGCTGCTGATATTCCTGCTCATGCTGGTGGAAATACAGGCTATTACAATACCGCGGCTATGACAGATTCGCTAAATAGTTGGTCGCAGAGAACGTTTGATTGTGAGGTAATCGAAAAAAATACCAATCAACAACTTTACTTGGATTATGCTGTAATTCAGGATAATGATTTAGAGCTTGATGATGTGCGGGAAATACTTACGGAATATTTACTTTCTTATCCTGCGGTTATCGCTGCAGCCGATATGAAAGGAAGACAATGTGTAGGTGATGAGGCATTGTGTAATCGGATGTATAATGGATTTGATGCCAAACGCAGTGGCGATATCTTTTACAGTTTTCAAGCAGGATGGTTAAGTGATTATTATCAAGCGAAAGGAGGAACAGGTCACAGTACCGCCTTTAAATACGATACACATGTACCAATGATCTGGTATGGATGGGGAGTTGAAAAAGGATCTTTTCAAAACGAAGTCGCAATAAAAGACATTGCAGTTACTTTAAGTGATTTGTTGCGTATCCCCGCACCGAATGCTGCAACAGGTAAGTCTTTATTGCCTTTTGTAATCGACTAAGCACTAAAAGCTGTAGTTGTCTACCAATTGACACAACCTATTTTCTGTCGCCTAATAGCAGGAAACCGACTAAGCATGTACCTCAAATTGCTTAAACTTATCATCTGAAATCTGATTGATGAATTATTACGTATTTAAAATAAAACAAAATGGATAAGACTTATTATGATCCTAAGGATTTAAAGAAATTTGGGCAAATCGCTGAATTTGAACCAAAGTTAGCTGAGAAATTTTTTGACTGGTATGGTGAAGTATTCAAGGAAGGAGCGCTTACCCAACGAGAAAAATCCTTAATCGCTTTAGCGGTATCTCATGCGGTGCAGTGTCCGTATTGCATAGATGCTTATACAGAAGATGCCATGCAAAAAGGAGCAAATGAGACCATGATGATGGAAGCGGTTCACGTAGCAAGCGCTATCAGAGGTGGAGCTTCTATGGTGCACGGTGTGCAAATGATGAATAAAGCGAAGAAGCTTTCCATGTAAAATTAGAAACTATCTATGATTAAATCACTTAAGGCAAGAGGAGATAAGTTAGCAGACATTAAAAATCAATTAAAACTGTTGAACGGAAGCCCGTTTGATGGAGAGTTGCCAACTTTTAAAGAGCAGTTGGAAAAGATCAACGACTTTCCGATGAAGCCCACAACTATTGAAATTTTTCAAATCAATGTAGGCTATATGTGCAATCAAGTGTGCAAGCACTGCCATGTTGACGCTGGGCCTGATCGTAAGGAGATAATGACTAAAGAATACCTTCAAAAGTGCTTGGATATATTAGAGAAAACTAAAATACATACTGTTGACTTGACAGGTGGAGCGCCTGAAATGAATCCTCATTTTAGGTGGTTTGTAGAAGAAGCCACTAAAATAGGCGTGCAAGAAATTATCGTTCGCTCTAACTTGACGATTATTCGGGCTAATAAAAAGTACTACGATTTACCGGAGTTTTTTAAAAAACATAACGTGCACGTGGTTTCTTCTTTACCATATTACCAAGCAGGAAAAACTGACGCACAACGAGGTGACGGTGTTTTTAAAAGTTCTATAGAAGCCCTACAAAGTTTAAATGCACAAGGATATGGCATGCCCGATTCTGATTTAAAATTAGATTTGGTTTATAATCCTACAGGTGCTTTTCTTCCAGGTGATCAAGATCAACTTGAAATGGAGTTTAAACGGAATTTAAAAAAGGACTTTAATATTGATTTTAATGGCCTATTTACCATTACAAACATTCCTATAAGCCGATACCTTGATTATTTAGTAGCAAGCGATAATTATGAAGAATACATGGATAAGTTAGTTTCTGCTTACAATCCTGCTGCAGTAAAAGGTGTGATGTGCAGAAATACCATATCTGTTGATTGGGATGGGTATATGTATGATTGTGATTTCAACCAGATGTTAGATATGAAAGTTGCTGCACCATCTTCTCAACACATCAATGATTTTGACATGGAGGCGCTTTCTAAGCGAAATATTTTGATAAACCAGCACTGTTATGGCTGTACAGCCGGAGCTGGGTCTAGTTGCCAAGGGACTGTAGCATAAATGAAATGAATAGTAGCAACAGGTGAGAAGTTAAGGAGTAGGTAAGCGTGCAATATTGCGGGTCGAAAACTAAAACCTTCTGTACTTTTGTGTAAAAAAATAGCGATGAAGATAGAACAAATCTATACTGGCTGCCTTTCACAAGGAGCATACTATATTGAAAGTGAGGGTGAAGCTGCTATTGTCGATCCTTTAAGAGAGGTAGATGATTACATCAAAAGAGCGGATAAAGATGGAGCAAAAATCAAGTATATTTTTGAGACGCATTTTCATGCTGATTTTGTGAGCGGACACGTTACACTTGCTGAGAAAACAGGAGCAACGATTGTATACGGTCCTAATGCAAATCCGTCATTTAATGCATTGATTGCAGAAGACAATCAAGTGTTTAAGATTGGCTCTATTACTATTACGGCACTGCACACCCCCGGGCATACCATGGAAAGTACGACGTACTTATTAAAAGACACAAAAGGAAAAGACATTGCAATATTTTCGGGAGATACCTTATTTTTAGGAGATGTCGGTCGACCTGATTTAGCTCAAAAAGCCGGTTCTATGACTCAAGAAGACTTAGCAGGTTTACTTTTTGAAAGTTTGCGCAATAAAATTATGCCGTTATCGGATGACGTTACCGTTTATCCTGCACATGGGGCGGGAAGCAGCTGTGGTAAGAACATGATGAAGGAAACAGTAGATACCTTGGGCAATCAAAAGAAAATGAATTATGCCTTGCGAGCAGATATGACAAAAAGTGAGTTTATCAAAGAAGTGACAGATGGTTTGTTACCACCACCGGCCTATTTTCCACTCAATGTAAAGCTCAATAAAGAAGGTTACCAGTCTATTGATAAGGTGATTGAAAAAGGGAAACGTGCAATTTTACCTAAAAATTTCAAACAAGAAGTTGAGCAACAAGGCGCAATTGTTTTAGATGTGAGGCATCAAGATCAGTTTTCAGAAGCGCACGTTCCAGGCTCTATTTTTATTGGATTGGATGGCCAATTTGCCCCATGGGTCGGTGCGATGATTAAAGATGTGAATCAAAAAATTGCCTTGGTTGTGGAAGAGGAGCGACTTGAGGAAGCAATTGTTCGACTGTCAAGAGTAGGTTTTGATCAAATAATAGGATACTTAGATGGAGGAGTGTCTGCGTGGCAGTCTAATGGTTATGAAGTCGATCATATTAACGGCATAACGGCGCAGGAACTTGCTCGTGCAAATAAGGCGTCAACAACAACTGTGGTAGATGTAAGAAAACCCTCGGAGTACCTCGCCTGTCATTTACCAGATGCTAAGTTAATGCCATTGGATGATATTAGTTTAATCATGAATGATTTTCCAGAAGATCCTTTCTACTTGCATTGTGCAGGAGGATACCGTTCGGTAATTGCCATATCGTTATTAAAATCAAGAGGCAATCATCAAGCGATAGATATAAAAGGAGGCTTTGCAGCAATTAAAGAGAGCGATATAAAAATTGACGGTCCATCAAGTAATTAATGGTAAATATTACCTATTTACTTTAGGTAGTTAGCCTATTTTTTTAAATTAATAGCATTTTTTGCTTGCTTAATCTTTTGAAATTCGACTTTAGTCTAATTGTTGTAAAATCAGTATCTTAAAATGTAGGTTTGTGTACATTTGTACACAAATATGCTAAACTTTCCTACCCTAGAAGATTTTTCGATAAGTGTGCTCATTGTGGTTGAAGATGAATCGGAAGCCATAGTTATCACCGACTCTCTGAACTCAGTTCAAGATCGAGAATATGTTGCTTATCATGCGAGTTCTATTCAGAAGGGGCGAGCTCTATTGAAGGAAAAAACAATAGATGTTGTTCTTTTTGATTTAAACGTGCCTGACTCATATGGCGCGCACTCATTCAAAGATTTAGTTGAGGATTTTACAACTATCCCATTTATCATTCTTACTGAGCTAAATGATGACGCTATTGCTCAAAACTCCGTTTTAGAAGGAGCACAAGATTTCTTACTGAAAAGCCATATTGATTCTTTTATTCTTAATAAATCAATTAACTATGCTATTCAGCGTAAACGAACAGAAAAAAGGTTAGTAGCTGCAATTATAGAAACGGAAGACACTGTTCGCAGGAGAATAGCTAGTGATTTGCACGACGGCTTGGGGCAAAACTTAAGCTCTGCATCGATAAACCTTCAATCTTTACTTAGCGAAATTAAAGATTGGAGTGCCGATAAGAAAAAGGTTTTTCATCAAGTTTTATCATCTCTACAGGACTCGATTGCAGAAACCAGAGGTATCGCAAGAAACTTAATGCCAAAAGCGGTAGAAGAGTTTGGGTTGGTGCCAAGTATTGAGTCAATGATTAATGCGCTTAATGCAACGGAAATAGATTTTTACTTATTTGATAATTTAAAAGGCAAGCGGCTTTCCTTAAACGTTGAAGTCATGCTTTATCGAATCGTTCAAGAGGCAGTAAATAATATCTTGAAATATGCAAAAGCAAAATTTGTAACGATACATTTGATGCGTTACAAAGAAATTGTTATCTTAATGATCGAAGATGACGGTGTAGGTTTTAAAGTAAATGGTCCAAAAAGCTCTAATGGAGTCGGTCTCATAAGTATTAAGAATAGGGTTAAATCACTTTCAGGTAATTTAATTATCGATAGCTCAATTGGAGGTGGAACTACGATAACCGTAGAAATACCAAATAAATAAAACTATGGTAAATATAATTTTGGTTGACGATCATAAACTCATAAGAGACGGTATTAGTTCTTATTTAAATAGTGCTCCTGATAAATACAATTTAGTGGGCGAAGCTGAAAATGGTAAACAAGCTCTAGAACAAATAGCTTTACGATCTCCTGATTTGGTAATTACAGATCTCAATATGCCTGAAATGGATGGCTTAGAGTTGATCAAGGAGATAAGAAAAAGGTACCCTTCCATCAAGATTATTGTTCTCTCCATGGTTGATGAGGCACAATACATAAAACAAGTGCTAAAGTTAGGGGCCAATGGATATTTGTTAAAGAACTCAGGTGCAGAAGATGTTAAAAACTCTGTTGACACGGTTATGGGTGGTGATACTTATTACAGCACAGAAGTGACAAGTGTTATAATGAATCAGCTGGTTAGTGGTGGTAAGAATAAAAAAGTAAGCCGGTTTGAGAATGACTTTACCCTAACCAATCGTGAAAAAGAAATTTTAAACCTGATCGTTAAAGAATACAATAATGGAGAGATAGCCGACAAGCTGTTTATAAGTATTCGAACAGTAGATGCTCACAAGCGCAATATGATTGAAAAGACTGGTTCAAAAAATATTGCAGGTCTTTTAGTGTGGGCTTTGAAGAATAATATTGTTGAAGACGAAGATCTTAATTAAATACGTCTTTTACCTATACTTACAGATTCCGTCTTTCCATTAAGAACGGTCGATTGCCTTCCTCTAAATTTGCATTGACATTACCCCATGTTAAAAATGTTGTCCTATGCAAACTGCTCTAGAACATATGCCTACTCCTCAAAAGTCATTAACTCTTATTGATACGATTCAACTGATCAATGACAAAGGGCTAAATGCGTGTTATATACCGTATAGCTTAACTAAAGAAGGTGGTTTTATTCGTGCGGCATACAGCGATTTCGTATTTATTTCGGTTGACTATTACTCTAAAAATAGGTTTGAACTGTTACAAAAGCATCTTGATCTTATCAAAACTAAAAAGCCTGTGTTTGTTGGTATATCAACATTTTACAATGAAGAAGTTTTTGAAAAATGTTTAGAGTTGGGCATTGAAAAATTTCTCTTCAAACCTATCACAGAAGAGGTGCTAATTTCAGAACTTGCTGATGAGTTTAAGCAATTTGAGTCTAACCAAAAAGATGTTAAGTCCAATACACTTATAAAGCTGCAACGAGAGCAAAATGCTTTAAGTAATGTTCGTCTAGATCATATATTCACTAGTTCCATCATTTACAGCGAAGCTGTCAAATCATTGAATTCAGATTTATTCTTTAGAAAGCGAATTAATGATACTATATATTTTATAGTAGGAGAGGGCAAAGAATCTAATTTAACGAACAGTTTATTTGCTGCTGAAATGGTTAATACCCTTGATAAATTTGTATGTATAAAGAATTGGTACAACGACCGTATTTTTTGTGAATCCGAAACTGCCATAAAAATGCCAATTGAGTTATTGGAACTTAATGGTAAAAAAATGGAAGTACGCTACCGTGGAAATGGTAACGCCATTCATATTCGGAAAAATAGGGTATGGGGCCTTGTAAGTGGGGAAGCGACCTCTGTTCAATATGACGATGTTTTCTTTATTTTTTCTGATGGTATTGAAAGCCAAGTTGGGCATCGTGATATGCCATTTGGGCGATCAGAATTAGAGAGTTTTCTACTTTTTCTTTCACGATTAGAAATGAAAGAAATGAAAAATGAGATTGCTATTTTTCTTCAAAACTGGAGAAATAATCGACCACAGAATGATGATATTACACTAATGGCATTTAAAATATAGATTATACAGGACCATCTTTTTTATTTAGAACAGAAGTAGCTGTTGCTACTAATCCGGCAATGTCACTTAAATCAGACGGTAGTATAATGGTATTGTTTGTTTTGGCTAATTTTCCAAACTCTCCGATGTATTGCTCTGCTACACGTAAGTTAACCGCATCTTTTCCACCTTTTTCTTGTATCGCTAATGCAATGAGGCGTACACCTTCTGCGGTAGCATGAGCAATCCGCTCTATTTCTCGGCCTTTTCCTTCTGCCTCATTAATTCGCTTCATTTTCTCCCCTTCAGACCTGGCAATTAATTCTTGTTTATCACCTTCCGCCTGATTTATTTTTGCTTGCATTTCACCTTCAGAAGTTGCGATAATGGCTCGCTTTTCTCGAGTTGCGCGCATTTGTTTTTCCATGGCATCCTTTACACTTTGTGGCGGAGCAATGTTTTTAATTTCATATCGTGCTACTTTTACTCCCCATGGGTCAGAAGCTTTATCAACCGCTTCAACAATAATAGCATTAATGGTGTCTCGTTCTTCAAAGGTTTTGTCGAGCTCTAGCTTTCCAATAATACTTCTCATGGTGGTTTGTGCCAATTGGATAGAAGCAAAATGGTAATTATCGATGCCGTATGATGCATTTTTTGGCTCTACCACTTGCAGGTAAAGCACACCATCAACTTCTACCGAAATATTATCTTTTGTAATACAAGTTTGTGCAGATACATCAATCACTTGTTCTTTCAGGGTATGTTTGTAAGCCACTTTATCAACCATTGGAATAATGATGTGAAAACCTGCAAGCAGTGTTTTTTGATATTTACCGAACCGTTCAATGATGTATGCACTTCGCTGAGGTACAATTTTTACGGTAGACAAAAAAATAACGAAGGCCAATACGATTAGCCCCAAATAAATAATTGTGGTAGTTCCCATAGTTGCAATATTAGATCGTAGTAACGATTAGTTTTATACTGTTGATTCCTGTAATAATTACTTGTTGTCCTTCTTGTACATCTGTAGAGGAGGTCGCCTCCCATGTACTTCCTCTAAAAGAGACTTTTCCGCTTTCATTTGCTTTGAAGGATTGAATTGCAGTAGCTTTTTTTCCAACGAAATCCTCCGCTAAGTGATTGGCGCTGTCACCTCCAACATCCATGTACTTTTCTTTTAAAAGTTTACGAAGCGCTGCTAAGCTGATTAAAGAAGACGCAATAAAGATAAGCAATTGAGTATCTAAGCTCACATCAAATAAATAGGCAGCTATGGAGGTAATCCAAGCACCCACGCCAAAAAAGATGAGCACTAAGCCTGGAAAAACGAACTCGAGTAACAATAAAACGAGGCCAACAATGAACCAAATCACTTCTTTTTGCAAGAACAGCTCTTTCATAGCGGTATAGATTTGGTCTAAAGATAATTCCTTTTTCTGAATTTTAACATCCTTACCGAGGACATCGGAACTAGATTAATTAATTTTGGCAAAAAAAGAGGATGACATATCAAGAATTGCCCGCCCACAGTAGAGTTTGGATTTATCAATCTGATCGTGTTTTATCAGAACGTGAAGTAGCAGACATCAATGCGCGTGCTGAAGAGTTTATTACGAATTGGAATGCACATGGGGCATCACTTTCTGCGGCTTTTACTTTAGTGGATAATTTATTTTTGATCTTTTTTGTAGATGAATCGAAAGCAAAAGCATCGGGTTGTTCTATCGATAGCTCAGTAGGGTTTATCAAACACATTGAAAAGCGTTTTAATCTGGACCTGTTTAATCGGTTGAACATTGCTTACGAAGTAGATGGTGAGCTTGTTGTTGCAAAAATGGCCGACTTTCAGCAGTTGCTTGCAGTAGGTAAGTTAACCAAGAATACCATTGTATTTAATAACCTCGTTTCCACAAAAGAAGAATTTGAAAGTGGATGGAAAACAACGGTAAGCAATAGCTGGCATGCTAAATTATTGGCTTAGCGATTCTCTTTTCGCTTAAAATCACCACGCTTCCAAGCCTCCACAAATTTTGCCCAAGCTAATGGGTTGAGCAGATTGTTAGGAACGTACTGACCAGCATAATACATTTGATTGGTGCGCTGCTGCATTTGGTACCTGAAATTCATATTTGCTGTCATGGGCATGGCTTCAGCACGAGCAGTGAGTTGTTCATCGCTTAAGTTTTTACGTGCAATTTCTAAAGCGTCGTCTGGAATATCTAAATTTAAAAATGCCTGTTTAAATTGATCTTGAGTAGGCCAAGGATATACCACTGCTTCATCCAGCATAATGGTATCAGTTTGCAACATTTGTATCAATGAGTACCTATTATCATTTAACGTATCTGGTACAATAAATTCCGACTTTTTGTAGCCTATGGAAGAAAATACAATGGTATCCAACGGCTTTGCCACAAAGGAGAAATAACCATAATAATCTGAGGTAGTCCCTCGATCAGTATTCTTTACAATAATGGTTGCGAAAGGAACAGGGTTAAGGCTATCACCAGTAATGATAATTCCGGAAAACTGAACCAATTCTTCGCTCGATTGACTTTTAACGTCCAAGGAAGAAAATGCTAAAAAAAGCGCACTTAGATAGAACAGGTATTTGGTAATCATGTGCTAAAATTAACGGTTATTCCGTTTGTTTTGACTTATTAATTGTTAAAAGTAGTGGAGTAGACGGTTTCATTATTATTTCCATCGACCACTTTAAAGGTAAAAGTATGCGTCCCTTTTTTTAGATCATCCTTAAAATAGTGAAAAAAGAGATTCTTCTTGTAATCGTATTCAAAAAGCACCCACTTACCGTCAATTTCTCCGCGGTAAAAATTAATTCCAGACAAGTTGTCCGTGGCCTTCATCATTATCGACCATTTATTGCTCATGTTGGCTCCTTTTGAAATATTTATCGGTGTAACTACGGGAGCTGTGGTATCCATTTTTACGCAATAACTTCCAAAGCTTCTACTTCTTACGCTTATGTTGTCGTTGTCCCACTTACCGCCTTCTGCCGAAAAACTCCGTCCTCCGTTGGTAGTTGAAACGATTAGGCTCTTTTCGCGTTGGTAAGGGGTCAACCCTGCTAATTTGATAGATACATTCATGTAAGACTGCAAGGGCGTATACTTATTGTGCAAGTTGTAGAGCTTAGTCATGCATCCTGCTGCCGGCTCGCTTCTTGAAAATTCAAATTCGATATCATCGTAAAGAAAGAAAGGAGGGATGTTTACCAATATATCCTCCTCTAGGATAATGTTTCGGCGGTTATATTTAAAATATCGGTTATCTTTTGATTTTACTACAGTTGGTTGTGGATTTGAAGAAGGTTTAGCGTTGACCGTAAACGACAAATTACTCCTATTGCCATAAACATCTATCAAATCGTATTGCATGTACTTAGAAGTAGTTCCTGAAAAAATTACTCGACCAGATTGTTTGTCCGTTTGGTAAATCGGCAATTGGTTATTAGGTAAAATGTAACTTAATTGATAGCGACGTCTTGTTTTTACTTTCTCTTCGTAATCGATGTAAGCATTAATAAAGCGTGACTTATTAAATGGGATTCGATCAATCTCATGGGCGTAGATCAATTGATCATCTGCAGAAAGCTTTACTTGGTAAATGCCAATCCTATTTGAAACTCCGTTGGCTTGGTCAATGGCTTCCACAGCAAAACCGACTTCTCCGTAGGCAGTAATGTCCCCTGAGGCTAATCGGTAGTTTCCATTAGATCCGATTACATTAAAGCGCTGTTTGCTGTACTTCCCATTTATGTGACTAGTATCATTTAGCGGGTAAACCATAATGGACTTGACAATTGGTTTAACTACATCTTTGATCGGTAGCCCAAATAAGAGCACATTAAGTGGGGTTTCAGTTTTTGTTTCTCGAATTTCAAAGTGGAGGTGAGGTCCGCCTGAGCCACCTGTATTGCCCGAGTATGCGATTAAGTCTCCCTTTTTTAGCTGCAGCGCTGAGCTCATTGGAAACAATTCGATGGAGAAACTCTCCTTTTGGTATTGCGCCTTTTTGACGTATGCTTCAATGGTTTCGCTAAATTTTTTTAGGTGGCCGTATACGGTGGTGTATCCATTTGGGTGTGTGATATAAATGGCCTTACCGTATCCAAAGGGTGAAATTTTTATTCGACTCACATAACCTTCTGCCGCAGTTTTTATGGGAATACCTTCTACTCCTTGTGTTTTTAAATCCACTCCACCATGGAAGTGATTTGATCTAATTTCGCCATAATTTCCTGACATGAATAAAGGGATATCCATGGGAGGAGCAAAATAATCAGTAGGGTAAGGGCTTTTTTGAGCCATTGCTACCAAGCAAAAGAAGAGGCCAATAAAAGATAATGTGGAGCGCATATAATCAGAATTCAGTACTATCATAATTCCATACAAACTTAGGTTTTAGCCCTACTTTTTAAAACTAAAAATGTTATTTCTTTCAACAGTTAACAGCTCGAAAAAATTCTTAGCTTTGTGAAAGGCTTAACGAGTAAGTTTAGAATTGAATTGCACACACATTGGAGAATCTTAGTTCAACAGTTAGAAATATAAAGTCAAAAGTGACTGCTTTAGTAAAAAAGCACGAGCAAACACTTGACTTACTGAAAACTGAACAAAGTAAAGTGTCACAATTGAAGGAAGAAATTGCTCAATTAAGACTTGAAATAAACGAGTTAGAAGACCGCAACAACGTTTTAAAATTGGCTGGCCACTCTCCGGAGGGCAGTAATCGAGAAATGAAGTTAAAGTTGAATGAACTTGTACGGGAAGTAGATAAGTGCATAGCACAATTTAATAAGTAAAGAGTAATCCGTGAGGAATCTTTCCATAAAAGTAATCATTGCTAACCGTCCTTACCCGCTCACTGTGAGTAATGAGGAGGAGGAAGAAGCCATTAGAAAAGCTGCAAAGCGAATTAATGACATCTTAAAGGACTATGAAAGCAAGTATGCGGTGAAAGATAAACAAGATCTGTTGGCGATGTGCGCATTAGAATTTGCGACAAAGTCAGTAGAAATTGAGTCTAAAAATGTGATTGAAGACGACGGATTAAAACAAGAGTTAGAAGGGTTAGAGGCGTTGGTTTCTAAGCTGATCTAACAAACAAAAAAGAGCGTTCTTAATATAACATCCCTGTATAAAGGGAATACTGCATGCCCGTGCAAATTTGTAATGTTTGGTAAACTCAACATGCTTAACCGCGTGAGTTTAACTTAGTGGTGCCAAAGACAGGCCTTTATTTATCCCAGTTTATCTGGGTGATTCCTTCAGCAATGAGGGGACGTTGGAAGTCTGCGGTAACCCGGAAAACTCAAACCCTTTTATTAGGAGTTTACTCAAACAACATATTTGCTCGGGTTTTTTTTAATAAATTAATTATAGAAATGGATATAATAAGTATCATTATTGGTTTGCTCGTTGGATTAGGAGTAGGAGCAGGCGTCGTTTTCTTTTTGCTGAAAAAAACAATAGAGAAACAAAGTGCGGACATTGTGGAAGAGGCAAAAGCCGAAGCAGAAGTCATTAAGAAAGATAAAATTCTACAGGCAAAAGAGAAGTTTTTGCAATTGAAAGAAAATCACGAAAAAGTGATTTCTGATCGTGAGCGAAAGATGACTGATGGAGAAAATCGCATCAAGCAAAAAGAAAATACGCTCAACCAAAAATTAGCTGAGGTTAACCGTAAAGACAAAGAAAATGCTGCAATTAAGGAGAATCTTAATAAGCAACTGGAGTTAGTAGAGAAGAAGCAGCAAGCTATTGACAGAGACCGACGTAAGCAAGTGGAGCAGTTAGAAGCCTTAGCAGGAATGACGGCTGATGAGGCCAAATCACAATTGGTAGAAGCATTAAAGGCAGAGGCAAAGACGGAAGCGATGTCTTACATAAAAGATACCGTAGACGAGGCAAAAATCAATGCAAATAAAGATGCTAAGAAAATTGTTGTACAAACCATTCAGCGGGTAGCTACTGAGCAAGCTATTGAGAATTCAGTTTCTGTATTCAATATTGAAAGTGATGAGCTGAAAGGTAGAATTATTGGACGAGAAGGAAGAAACATACGTGCTCTAGAAGCAGCTACAGGAGTAGAGATTATTGTAGACGACACTCCTGAGGCTATTATTCTTTCTTGCTTTGATCCGATTAGAAGAGAGTGTGCACGATTAGCACTGCACCAATTAGTGTCTGACGGGCGTATTCACCCTGCAAGAATTGAAGAGGTAGTTTCTAAAACGATGAAGCAATTGGAAGAGGAAATCATTGATACGGGTAAGAAAACCTGCATTGATTTAGGTATTCATGGATTGCACCCAGAGTTACTTCGAATGGTGGGACGTATGAAGTACCGTTCTTCTTACGGACAGAACTTACTACAGCACAGTAGAGAAGTGGCTAATTTATGTGCAACTATGGCGAGCGAGCTTGGCTTAAATGCTAAAGTGGCTAAAAGAGCTGGACTGCTGCACGATATTGGTAAAGTGCCAGACGATGAGCCAGAATTGCCACACGCAATCTTGGGAATGAAACTGGCGGAAAAGTATAAAGAAAAGCCAGAGGTGTGCAACGCCATTGGAGCGCACCACGACGAGATAGAAATGACTTCATTGATTTCTCCAATTGTACAAGTTTGTGATGCGGTATCAGGTGCTAGACCTGGTGCACGTAGAGAAATTGTAGAATCTTACATCAACCGAATTAAGGAGTTGGAGTCATTAGGAATGTCACACAACGGTGTAACGAAAGCTTACGCAATTCAAGCAGGACGTGAATTGAGGGTAATTGTTGAGAGTGAAAAAGTGAGTGATTTGGAAGCCGATACGTTATCGTTTGATATTGCTCAGAAAATTCAAACCGAAATGACTTATCCTGGTCAGGTGAAAGTGACGGTGATTAGAGAACGTAGAGCAGTGAATTACGCGAAGTAAGCTGTTTTAAATAGATTTCAGGGCCCTCATTTGTTTTTACAAGTGAGGGCTTTTTTTGTGGGGATTAAACTGTTTTCTTTGATTGTGATTATTTATTCATATACTCTTGCCACTGTACAATCACGTATTTCTCTTTTAGATGTTCCTTTAATGCCAAAAAGCCATAGTCAAATACGAAGAGATAAACGTCGCCTTTTGCGTTTTTCCAATAATGCGTGAAGAAGTTTGGGTTAAAACCTTCTTTAATTAATTCCGCTTTCCTTAAGGTCGTTTTTCCTACTCGATTATATTTCTTTAATATTTTTCGATTGGTTTTTAATTGTCGATCTACTTTTAGGTAAAATGGAGATTCTTTTCTTCGTTTATCATATTCTGCGGCTCTTTTGCACTCTATGGAACAATAAATTTTATCGGTTCTACCCTTTATCGGGGAAGCACAAATGGGACATTGTTTTGATGGATTCATTCCATAAATGTATTAAAATAGTCAACTATTAGTCGCTTAATAGTCGACTAATAGTTGGTTGATTGTTTTTAATTGCACTAATTATGCATAATATGAATACGCGGAGCTTATATAAAATAACGTTGAAGCATTTGTTTATCAATAATGAGAAACAGATTGGGTTACAATTTTATCCTAATAAGGTATTAAACGCAATGGTGAAAGGGCTTCCTAACATAAAATGGAGCAGTGAGTATAATATGGCCTATATCTCAAATAAAAAGCAAAATATAGGCTTATTATTCAATACATTTAGAGGGGTAGCTTGGATTGATGGGAAATTCTTTTTTGATAAAAAATCCAAGCAAACCAGCAATACTTTGATAGCTGTAGAAAAGGTAGAACATTGGAAAACAAAGGTTCCTGAGAGTTATATAAATAAGTTAATTCTCAAGCGATATGCCGAGAATACAGTGAATACTTACTGCTCTATGTTTGGTCAATTTATGATGTTTTATAAGGATAAACATGTAAATGAATTGGGTGAATTTGAGATTCGTACGTTCATGAAACACATAATCTTGAGTGGAAAGTCCGATTCATTTATCAATCAAATGATAAATTCCATTAAGTTCTACTATGAAGTGGTGCTTCAGATGCCAAACCGATTTTATGATTTAGAACGACCAATAAAAAAAGAGAAGTTACCAAAGGTGTTGAGCAAGCAATTGGTTTTAAGAATGATAGAAAGAACCAATAACATCAAGCATAAATGTTTTATAGCCATGATCTACTCTGCAGGACTTCGCAGATCCGAATTGCTCAATCTAAAAGTAGAAGATATAGATAGCAAACGAATGACAGTTATCATTAAAGATGGAAAGGGAGGGAAAGATAGAATGTCTACATTAAGCACCCATTTACTGAGCTTATTGCGAGAGTATTACAAAGAATATAGACCAAAGGAGTATTTATTTGAGGGTCAAAAAGGAGGAAAGTAT
The DNA here is from genome assembly GCA_965660325.1 of uncultured Acidiluteibacter sp. Taxonomy (GTDB): domain Bacteria; phylum Bacteroidota; class Bacteroidia; order Flavobacteriales_E; family Vicingaceae; genus Acidiluteibacter. Next base: position 358 of record CBFHZL010000048.1, on the reverse strand, counting down.
TCAGCTGAAAGTGTTTTAAAAGTAGTAAAGGCAGCTGCAAAAAGAGCTAGATTTAGACAAACCGTTACTCCTCATATGTTGAGGCATAGTTTTGCAACACATTTATTAGAGGACGGGATAGACCTTAGAAAGATACAGCATTTATTAGGGCATAATAGTTTAAAGACGACTGAAATTTATACTCATGTTGCAACTAACTATCAATTAGGGATTAGAAATCCACTAGATACCTTATATTTGGAACTAAAATAAACATTCTGATAAAAGGTGAATAAACGTACCTTTACTTTTATTCGGATGTTGTGCTCAATTTGAAATAATGAAGAAAATTTCATTAATAATTTCTATTACAATTCTT
>CBFHZL010000047.1:0-19056 GCA_965660325.1 uncultured Acidiluteibacter sp. | reverse complement strand
CCAAAACGATGTTCTGAACGGAACTAGAGTTAACAGGTTTTCCTCCGAAATAGTGGACAAGTAAAAACTTGTTAGGTGTCTATCAGGGTTTAATTTTCTGTTCGCGCGACCTTGCTCTCCGTGTGTATTTTTCTAAAGTCTGGCAGTCCTGTATGACAGTGTTCATTTAGACTTTTCAACTTCCAATCTGTATTTAATATTTCAAAAGACAATATATTGTCACTACCTACCTATTTTATTGCTCCTGAGTAAATATACTACTCATTATTTTATGCGCCTTAAGCGGACAACAAGACCTCCCCTCTTTCACGCTTACTTTCGCAGACTAAAAGTTCGCGCGAACGGGGAAAATGGTTACCTAATGTGCAGGAAGTCCAATCTTTCAAGTTGAGTCGCGATGCATCGCGACTCAACTTGAAAGCGAATATCTGATCAACTCTCCGAGGGTTAGTATGGGCAGATTACTAACCCTCAGAGAGTTCACATGGTACACAATTTTAGATTTATTACAATAATGTTCTGAACGGAATTAGAGTTAACAGGTCTTTCTCCGAAATGGTGGACAAGTAAAAACTTGTTAGCTCTCAAAATAGTATACCACAAAGCCTACTGAACTTAACATAATACTAACCTCCATCCGTTGCAACAATTAGAATTCAGGCGTATTCTTGTAAAAAAAACGATGATCAGAATAGTCCTCTCTCTCTATTGCTTATTATCCCTTGCAAACCTATCTGCACAGCTTAAATCAGGCCCAATGCTTGGCTATAATACCATGCGTGAGGTGTTGGTTTGGGTAGAATTAGAAAAGCCCGGAGAGGCTACATTTGTTTATTGGAACAATACTGATACTATAAAGATTAATGCTTCAGCAATTAAGGAAACAAGCAATACCATAAAGTTTATAACCGACTTATTAGAACCGGGAACTACTTATAACTACCAAATAATTGTTCCACGGGAAAATTATACCTCAACAACTTATCAGTTTACTACACAAACTAACTGGCAGCACCGAACAGATCCACCAACGTTTAAAATGGCCCTAGGAAGTTGTGCCTACTTAAATGAAGCGCAATACGATCGACCTGGAGAACCGTATGGCAGAAATTATAGCATTTTTAATCAAATTGTTGAGCAAGAGCCTGAATTAATGCTGTGGTTAGGCGATAATTTTTATTTGAGAGATGCAGATTTATATTCTAAAGCCGCAACTTACTATCGGTTTTCGACAGATAGAGCTACCAAAGAACTTCAGCCATTGCTTTCTGCAGCTCATCATTATGCCATTTGGGACGATCACGACTTTGGGCCAAATGATGCAGACGGCAGTTATGTAGGAAAAGAAAATAGCTTGGAAGCATTCAAATCATATTGGGGTAATCCTTCTTTTGGCGTGAATGGTCAACCCGGCATTACCGCAGCATTCGAGTACAACGATGTGGATTTTTTTCTATTGGACAACCGCTACCATCGAAATGCAAACTACAGAACTACCGGTGATAAAGCAATGCTTGGAAAGCCACAAATTGAGTGGTTAATTGATGCTCTAAAGTACAGTGACGCGCCCTTCAAGCTGGTTGCAGTTGGTGGTCAGGTATTGAATACTGCCGCAGTTTATGAGAACTACTCTACTTTCCCAGAAGAGCGAGAGTTTCTGCTTAAAAGAATTGAAGAAGAAGGCATCAAAGGAGTGGTTTTCGTTACAGGCGATCGGCACAAGACAGAATTGAGTTACCTCAAAATGAATGATGAAACCGCTGTTTACGACCTCACCGTTTCTCCACTAACGGCAAAGTTTTACAATACGATTGATGAACCCAATAAGCTAAGAGTAGCAGGAACGCATACCGCTACCAATAACTTTGCAATTTTAGAATTCTCAGGAAGCCTTGAAAATAGAGTAATGGAAATTACCATCTATAACCACAAAGGCAAAATGGAATGGAATAAGCAGATTAAACGCTTTTAAATTTCCATCATTTTGATGACGATCTCTTTATTGGGAGCGTCCAATTCAAAAGCAACATCTTTAAAATCAGGCACGCCAAATGTTATTTTGGGATAATTAGAAAAGCCAAATGGCTCTTGAGGAATACCGAAGATAGATTTATCAGCTACTTTATTATCATTGATATCATGAAGTATTGCTATTGCATAAGTCCCATAAGGTAGATTTTTCACCTCTTGAACAATGCGCTCAGAATTGACCGGAACACCTTTCGCAAAAACAGCTTTTTTATATTCATTGGGCCAACCATCATCATTTTTGAAAATTAAAATACTGATGTTTCCCTTTAGCTGTTGTATATCATGAACATGTATAGTCAGGTTACCTGTTTTCTCCAATTTAAAGGCAGAAAAGAACATTGCTGAAAAAGCAGCGAACAAAAGAAAGAAGTAAAATCGTTTCATGTTTTAGGCACTAACCAATTCAATTGTAGTGATTTCAGGTGGCATGCCTATTCTACCAGGGTAGCCAATATATCCGAAACCTCTATTCACATACAAATATTGCCCTTTTTGTTGATACAATCCTGCCCATTCATCATAAACATATTGTACTGGACTCCATTTGACGCCAGGAATATCTACTCCAAATTGCATGCCATGCGTGTGCCCTGAGAACATGGCTGAAATGTCAGGAAATAAAGGCAGCACCTCCGCTTGCCAATGGCTAGGGTCATGTGATAAAAGCAGTTTAGTGGCAATATTTTCGGTGCCTTTGACAGCTTCTGCTAACTTTCCATACTTTGGAAATCGAGCCTTTGCACCCCAATTTTCAATGCCCACTACAGCTATTTGCTCTCCGTCAATCTCAATAATTTCGTTTTCGTTCATGAGCAACTTCCATCCCATAGCTTTTTGCATATCAGCCAACTGTTGCAGGTTATTTGCTTTTTGTTGCCGAGAGTCCCAAGCTACATAATCGCCGTAATCATGATTTCCAAAAACAGAATAAACACCATAAGGTGCCTTTACTTGTGAGAATACCGATATCCAATCTTTTAACTCTTCTGCTCGATTATTCACAATATCACCAGTAAAGAAAACCATATCCGGCTTCTCATTCATCAACATTTCTACACCACCTTTTACTGCTGTTTTATTCCAAAAACTACCAGAGTGGATGTCTGAAACTTGTACGATTTTCATCCCTTGAAAAGCCTTCGGTAGATTGGCTAACGGCAATTTAATCCGTCGTACACGGTAATCATGGGCTCCAGAAATTATTCCCCAAGACATACCAACAAGTGGCACTGCTGCTGCAACTGCTGCAGTTTTCACAAGAAAGTCTGATCGTGTAATTGTATTATCACTAGTTTCTGTAGCGGCCGATTCTGAAGTAAAAAAGCTACCAATGTATCTGATCAACCGTACCAAGTCATCAATCAAAAGAAACACAACAAAGAATAGTTTGGAAATGTAGTTGATAAAAACACCAACTAACAAAAACATTTTGAGCGACTTGCTATAAGTATCTACATTTACAAAATGATAGGTAAAAAAAGCTGCAAGTGTTAAGGCAGTTATTCCCCAGTAAACAAACTTCAACGTTTTTTGAGTAGAAGAGGATAGTGGAGATATTAACACTCTAATTCCTTGAAAAACATACCAGTCAATCAATAGAAAAATAAGTGCTATCAGCGGAATTAAAAAGATTTTATTCATCGTTGGGAAACAAGTAGTAATCGATTAAGTTTGCAGCAAAAAAGGGAAATCCTTACATCTTATATGGAAAATAATTCTATTCAGCGAATTTAAATATTGATTCGTCTTAATATTTGTTTATTTCGCAGATTGAACTACATTTAATTTTTTTTAACACCTATCAATAATTAACCAACAAACTTTTACCAATGAAACGAATTAAAGTAAGCGCTGTAGCTACTGCCTTTGTTGCTATAACATTTTCGACCAGTGCCATTGCTCAAACAGCAACTGCAATCAAAAAAGATAGTAACTGGACCAAAGGAGGGTTAGCCTCTTTTAACTTTTCGCAAGTAGCCTTGAGTAACTGGGCCGGTGGTGGTCAGAGTTCTATTGCTATCAACGGTTTTTTAAATGTTTTTGCCAACTATAAGAAGGGAGTTCATACATGGGAAAACAGCTTAGACCTTGGGTATGGCATTGTACAGCAAGGAACTGCAGACTTTGTAAAAAGTGATGATAAGATTGACTTTACGTCAAAATATGGTCGCCAAGCATCTGAAAAGTGGTACTATACTGGTTTAGTAAACTTTAAATCTCAGTTTGCTCCAGGATACAATTCTCCAGCTGAAATTACTCGAATTTCAGACTTCTTAGCTCCAGGATATGTGCTTGCATCCATCGGTATGGATTACAAGCCGAATGAGGTGTTTTCTGCTTACATATCTCCAGTTACCGGAAAATTCACCATCGTAAGAGATGATTCTTTAAACTCTGTTGGTGCATTTGGTGTGGAAGAGAATGAAGTATTAAGAACTGAATTCGGGGGATTTGTTCGATTACAGTACAAGCAAGATATCCTAGAGAATGTAAACTTGCAGTCTCGTTTAGAGTTGTTCTCTAATTACTCTAACAATCCTGAAAACATTGATGTAAACTGGGAAACCATTTTATCAATGAAGGTTAATAAGTTTATTACTGCAAACATTTCTGCAACAGTTGTATATGATGACGATATCGATATTGAAATCGATAACAATGACGATGGTGTTGTTGACAAGTCAGGACCAAGAACTCAGTTTAAGCAAGTGTTAAGTGTAGGCTTAGCTTATAAGTTTTAATTTATAAAAAACAGTTTATTAACCCCTTTGAATTAATTCAAAGGGGTTTTCTTTTACCTTCTATTTTACTTTTAATCCAAGTGTTGAAGTACTACATTTGTTGAAAATAGAATTTTAAACTAACTTATATTATGGCTCAATCTGTAATTGATATTACGAAAGAACTAAAAGAACTGGGATTAAAACCCTTAAATAACGGTACTTCCACCGGTGGTAACTGGATGGAAAATAATCTAGAACCCATCACCTCATACTCACCTGTTGATGGTGCTGAAATTGGTAAAGTAGGTGTGTCTACCGAAAAGGAATACCAAGAAGTAATTGCAGTTGCAGAGGCAGCATTTAAGCAATGGAGAACAGTTCCCGCTCCTAAGAGAGGTGACATGGTAAGACAGTTTGGCGACAAGCTGAGAGAAAAAAAAGAGGCCTTAGGTAAATTGGTTTCTTACGAGATGGGTAAATCGTACCAAGAAGGTTTAGGTGAAGTACAAGAAATGATCGACATCTGCGAATTTGCAGTTGGCCTTTCTCGTCAGTTGCACGGATTAACCATGCACTCTGAACGACCTAACCACCGAATGTATGAGCAATACCACCCACTCGGAATTGTTGGTATCATTTCAGCATTTAACTTTCCAGTTGCTGTTTGGGCTTGGAACACCGCCCTAGCTTGGGTATCAGGCGATGTTTGTGTGTGGAAAGGATCTGAAAAAACACCACTTTGTGGTGTAGCTTGCCAGCATATTATTGCCGAAGTATTGGCTGAAAACAACCTTCCAGAAGGGATTAGTTGTTTAATTACCGGTGACTACAAAATTGGTGAAATAATGACCAATGATAAACGTGTAGCATTAGTTTCTGCAACAGGTTCTATCCGAATGGGTAAAATAGTAGCCGAAACGGTAGCGAAACGATTAGGAAAATCGTTATTGGAATTAGGTGGTAATAATGCCATTATCATTACTGAATCTGCTGATTTGGAAATGTGTATTCCTGCTATGGTATTTGGTGCAGTAGGTACTTGCGGTCAGCGTTGTACTTCTACTAGAAGACTAATTATACACGAAAGCTTGTATGACACCGTAAAAGAGAAGTTGGTAAATGCATACAAACAATTGAGAATTGGTAATCCATTGGATGAAAACAACCACGTTGGCCCACTTATCGATACAGATTCTGTAAATGCTTACTTATCGGCGATAGAGCAAGTAAAAGCGAGCGGAGGTAATGTAATTGTAGAAGGTGGTGTATTTGAAGGTGAGGGATATGAGTCCGGTTGTTATGTAAAGCCTGCAATAGCTGAAGCAGATAACTCTTGGGACATTGTTCAACATGAAACATTTGCTCCAATTCTATACATCATGAAATATAGTACATTAGAAGAAGCAATCGAATTGCAGAATGGTGTAGTTCAAGGATTATCATCAGCAATTATGACCGGTAACATGCGCGAGATGGAGCTATTTTTATCCACCAGAGGATCTGATTGTGGAATTGCGAATGTAAACATCGGTACATCAGGAGCTGAAATTGGTGGAGCTTTCGGTGGAGAGAAAGAAACCGGTGGCGGTAGAGAGTCTGGATCTGATGCTTGGAAAGCTTACATGAGAAGACAAACCAATACGATTAATTATGGAAACGACTTGCCTTTAGCACAGGGTATTAAGTTTGATTTATAAGAATTGATTAACCGAATATGAAAAGAGGTTTAGCTGCAGCTAAGCCTCTTTTTTTTGGGCAATTATAAAAAGTTAATTTTTTTTAATTCTATTTATTATATATAATTGTAAACAAAGGCATATTTAAATGCTTTAACTAATAATTATTTAACTCTTTATTTATGAAAAAATTAACATTATTGGCAGCTGTCATATTTTCGCTGTCATCTTGTGTGGTTTATGAATCACATACTGTAACTGGAAACCCGGTTGGAACAAAAAGGGGTGTTTCTAAAGTTGGAGCTTTCTCAAAAGACAAAGACTTTACAATGGCTGCAGCAGCTAAAAAAGGAAAAATTGATAAAATAGGTAGTGTTGATACAAAGGTTACTGTATTCTTTCTTCCGTTTTACAAGACTATCGTTACAGGAGAATAATTATTTATAAAATTTAAAAAGAATCTAGATGAAAAATATTAAATATTTAGCAAGTACTGCTATTCTTTCTGCCTTATTATCTTCTTGTTCAATAACAACTCCTTTAGCTGTTACTGAATTGCCAATTGGTTCTAAAAAAGGAGTGAGTGAGACTACTGTAGTCTTGGGGGTTATAGAATTAAACAAAGATTACAGTGTTGCAGAAGCTGCAAAAAGAGGTAAAATTAAAGGAGGCATCTCAACTGTAGATGTAAAGTATACCAATTACATCATATTTGGTAAGAAGGAATTAATAGTAACTGGAGAATAATTAAAACAAAAATATTATGAAATTAATACATACAATTACAATAGGTTGCTTTGTAGCTTTGCTATCTTCTTGTTCTATTTCAGGACCGTATACCTATCCAAAAGCATTAGTTACTAAAAATAGTGTTGGAACCAAAGTAGGAGTAGCTGAAAAGAAAAGTTACTTCGGGATTATGTTTGGTGATGCAGACTTAAGTATTACTAAAGCAGCTAAGAAAGGCAACATCACTAAGGTTGCAACTGTTGATCAAGAAATAGTTAGTGGGTTTATTGTTACTAAGTACAGAACAAAGGTTACTGGAGAGTAATTTCTTGAGCCAACTGAATAATTGAAAAGAGGGTTAACTCAAGTTAATCCTCTTTTTTATTGGCAAAATTGACTTTAATCTTCTTATATGTTTTACGCAACTCATCTTGCCATCCATAAATTAAAGCAGGGAGCACTATTACGACCAGTTTGTTGTAAGCATAAGCCTCTGAAAATTCAAAATGCAAAAAGTGATGAACTGCTCTTGTAATACCACAGCCGTAACAGGTGGTATCAAAAAATAATACTGACAAGCATACCGATTGACCACTGTCAAAAAAATTGGAGGGTAACAACAGTAACATAAATGGTACTGCTATTAACCCTCCAAAATATAATTTTAGAAAAGTATTTTTCAAGAATTATAAGGTTTTATCGTATCTATCTCCGTTTGGACCTAAATCTCCAGTTGCAATTCTAATGAAGTCAATTAATGACCAAATACCACATGCTCCTAAAGTTAATAATTGAACTACACCTTGCCAAGTATACCCTAAGTAAAATCTATGAATACCCAAGCCACCAGCAACAAAAGCAAGAATTAAAGCTACTACTTGGCTTTTTCCACCGCTTACAGGCATTGCTTCTGGGTTCATTTTTTTAGCCTTTCTGATAATTGTCTTCTTAACAACTTGAGGCATATCAGCTGATTCAACAGCAGCGATAACAGAAGCAGCAATTGCTTTTTTATCAGTCTTTGTTTCTGTTACAGGAGAAGGTATCACTTCTATTGATCTGAATTTCATTTCTTGATAATTCAGCTCATCAGACAAGCCTGTAACTGAAGAAGCTGTTAAGCTCTCTAAGTGATTTGTTTTTAGCTTCTCAGCTGAAACTTGATTCACCTTGGATTTTCCACCATACCAATTGATATTATACCCCTTAGTATACACTCTTTTTTCAGCAGTACATGATGAAAGAACCATTGTTGCAACCAATCCAACCCCTAAAATTTGTTTTAATTTCTTCATAGATTTTAAGTTTGATTTTCATTAATAAACCCTAAATATAAAATTAATTTGCAGTGAAACAACTAAGGAGGTAAAATTTAATTTATACCCTCAACCAATTCCTAATCATTTCTTCACCATACTCCGTGAGGATAGATTCAGGGTGAAACTGAAGCCCATATAGCGGCAACGTTTCATGTGAAAAAGCCATCACATTTCCATCCGAATCAACTGCATCAATGTTCAACACTTTAGGTAAGTCGGTTTGCTGTATGGACCAAGAGTGATACCTGCCTACTTTAATCTGCGATGGAATTCCCTGAAAGATCACATCGTGATCACGTATTTCAATTGGGTGAGCTACTCCGTGCGCCACTTGCGATAAATTAATCATTTTAGCGTCATAAGAAATCGCAATTGCTTGATGACCTAAACATACACCCAGTATCTTTTTGGTGTGCTTAAATCGATTAATAAGTGGTAATAGGATTCCAGCTTCTTCTGGTAAACCTGGACCCGGTGAAAGAACGATAGCAGCATACTGTTCTACATCGTCTAAATTGATGGCATCATTGCGTAGGACATCTACCGGCACATCCGTTACCTTCTCCAAGTAATGGAGAAGGTTGTGCGTGAAGGAATCGTAATTGTCTACTAATAAAATTCGCATAGCTAGCCATAAAAAAAAGTCCCATCCGAATCCCGATGCACGGAATAAGAATGGGACTCTGAGGTCTCGAGCGGATTCGAACCGCTGTAGATGGTTTTGCAGACCACTGCCTAGCCACTCGGCCACGAGACCTTTTATTATTCGAAGAGCAAAATTAACAATTAGATTTAAGAAAGTCCTCGAATAAACCTTATTTCTCTAAAATTACTGCTACTCGCTCTATTTCGCCGCCCATTGGTGGATTCAACTTGCTTATTTTTAATCGAATAAAAGAAATTCCGCTCAATTCGTCATACAATCGAGATAGAATTCTATTCCCTACATGCTCCAATAGTTTTGAAGCAATACTCATCTCTTCTGTTATTATAGCATATACATTTTCATAATTTACCGTTCCGGAAAGGTCATCATCGACTTTAGCTGTATCAGAAAAAATCGTATCCAATTCGATATCTACTTCAAACTTTCCGCCAATTGTATGCTCTTCTGGGTAAAACCCATGTCGAGCAAAAAAGGCCATTCCTTCAATCTGAATTTTATTCATTAAGCTAGTTTTTCAAGCGCAATTTCCATTCTTTCAATCACTTCTTCTTTGCCAAGCAATTCAGCAATTTCAAACATAGAAGGTCCCATTCCTAAACCAGTTACCATTAATCTAAAGTTCGGCAGTGCTGCACCCAAACCAACACCTTTCTCCTCTAAAAAAGACTTGAATGTTGCTTCGCAGTTTACTGCAGAAAAGTCAGTAACCTGCGCCATTGTATTTTTCCAATCGGACATGAGTGCAGGGGTGGCCTCTTTCCATTTCTTGCGGTAGGTCTTATCATCAAACGATTCAGGACGTTTAAAAAAGTAAATGCCTTCTGTCAATATTTCATTTAAAAATGTTGCACGCTCTTTCATCATGCCGCAAACACCTGCAATAAATGCTAGATCGTCTTGCTTTGGAAGTTGCATCTCAACAGCTTTAGGCTGAACTTTTTTGGCCAAAACTAAGTTATCTGTAGAGCGCAAATACTGCTGATTAAACCATTTAGATTTTTCTGGGTCATACTTAGCACCTGCTTTACCTACTCGTTCTAAGGTAAAGGCTTCAATCATTTGTTCCATGGTGAACATTTCTTGATTGGTTCCTGGATTCCATCCTAAAAAGGCCAAAATATTGATAAACGCCTCCGGAAAATAGCCGTTTTCACGGTACCCTGATGAAATATCGCCAGTTTGAGGATCCTTCCATTCAATTGGGAACACTGGGAATCCTAGTCGATCTCCATCTCGCTTACTCAACTTTCCGTTACCATCTGGTTTAAGAATCAACGGCAAGTGAGCAAACTCAGGCATGCTGTCTTCCCAACCTAAAACCTGATATAACAATACATGCAGTGGTGCAGATGGTAACCACTCTTCCCCACGAATCACATGAGATATTTTCATCAAATAGTCATCTACGATGTTGGCCAAGTGATAGGTTGGCATTCCATCAGACTTATATAAAACTTTATCGTCCAGATTGGTTGACTGCACTACTACCCATCCTCGAATTAAATCCTTGAATTTAATTTCTTCGTTTCTAGGGATTTTTATACGAATCACGTAAGGGTCTCCATTGGCTAACCGCTTTTCCACTTCTTCGGTAGAAAGTGAAATAGAGTTTTTCATGGTAGAACGCGTAATATGATTGTACTGAGGTGCCGCTACTCCTGCTGCCTTTAAATTTTCACGCATTTGATCCAATTCTTCAGGCGTATCAAACGCATAATAGGCGTGACCAGAAGCAATAAGCTGCTCCGCATACTTCCGATAAATTTCTTGATCTTTTCGCTCTGATTGCTTGTACGGACCGCAATCTCCGCCGAATCCTTGACCTTCGTCCGGTACTAAACCTGCCCATTTTAACGCCTCTACAATGTATTCTTCAGCTCCTTCTACCAATCGAGTTTGATCCGTATCTTCTATTCGAAGTAAAAAGTCACCTTGATGCTTTTTAGCAAACAGGTAATTGTAAAGGGCTGTTCTAACTCCTCCCATATGCAGCGGTCCGGTGGGACTAGGTGCAAATCTAACACGTACTTTTCTATCCATTGAATTTGACTAATAGGGTATCTAAAAATAAGTTGGCAAAGATAACCTATTCATTACTTTTTTCACAATTGCCACCAATAAAGAATCGGTGAACATTTTTTAGCAGAAAAGTCGAATGGTTTGAAGATGATAATGCGTTATTTTTTTCTGTAATTTTCTATGTTCTATCTGAAGCTAGGAATAATTGCGAAAGCCAATCACCCATTATGAACACTACCAACTACGATATTTTAATTCAAAAGCTTGATGAATTTATACGTAAGTATTATAAAAATCAACTTATTAAGGGGTTAATATACACGGTGGGTTTATTTCTTGCCTCCTTTATTTTGATTACTTCAATCGAATATCTTGGCCGATTTCCAACGATCATTAGGGCAATACTTTTTTATGGCTTTGTTGGTACCATGTTCGCTATTCTGATTAAATGGATCTTAATTCCATTATTTAAATTGAATAAATTAGGAACCATTATTTCTCATGAGGATGCTGCCGCAATCATTGGTAAGCACTTTTCCTCCATTGAAGATCGATTGTTTAATGTGCTGCAATTAAAAAATGAATTAGACCAATCTGATGGGCAAAATGAATTAATCAAAGCAGGTATAAATCAAAAGATTATTGCTTTAAAGCCTATTCCTTTTGCTAGTGCAATTGATTTTAAAAAAAACCGACAATTTTTAAAATACCTTGTAATTCCGGCGGTACTTTTCATCGGTATAGGCCTTTGGCAACCCGACGTATTTAAAGATGGTACACAGCGATTAGTTGCACATAATAGTGAGTTTGCCCAAGAGGCGCCTTTTCAGTTTCAATTAGAAAACTCTGATTTAAAAGGATTTAAAAACGAAGATTTCGAATTATCTGTTTCCCTTTCAGGAGATGTTATTCCAGAACGAGTGTATATTGAGATAGAAGGGAATACGTTCTTAATCAACAAAACATCAAAGACAAAATTTAATTACACGCTTAAAAATTTACAGAAAACAACTGCTGTTAAGTTTTTAGCAGACGGTTATTACTCTACCTCATATGAAATTGAAGCCCTGCCGAAGCCCATGCTACTTAGCTTTCAATTGCAGTTGGAGTACCCAGATTACACCAACCTGACCGATGAAGTACTTAATGATATTGGCGATGTAACCTTGCCTGAAGGAACAAAAGCAACTTGGAAATTTGCCACAGCAGCTACGGAGTCACTATATTTTGCTTTCAAAGATTCCAGCTTAAGCGTTCAGCAAAACAATTTAGATGAATACGTTACCAGGTTAACAGCGAGTAATAGTGGACAATATCAAATTGCCACTACCAATCAATTAATTACAGATGAAGACACCCTCAATTATCAGCTTCAGGTAGTGAAAGATGCCTTTCCAACGATAAACGTGGAACAACAGCAAGATTCTACTTCTTTAAAACGCATATATTTTAAAGGATCTGTTTCTGATGATTATGGATTCTCTGGTTTAGACTTTGTCTACGCTGTGGGTAAAAATGGAAAGACAAAACGCGTATCTGTTCCTTTTAACTCATCCATTACACAGAGCCAGTTCTTTCACGTATGGGATTTTGAAGAAATCGATATAAAAGCCGGTGAAGAGATTACTTATTACTTTGAAATAGCTGACAATGATGGAGTAAATGGAAGTAAACGCAGTAAGAGCAGCCGAATGGTATTCAAAGTACCAACGAAAGAAGAATTAATTCAAAAATCGGACGAAACCTCCAAGGAAATTATAGCTGATCTTGAAAAGAGTATTCAAGATGCGGAGAAAATGCGAAAGGATATAGAACAGCTCAATAAAAATCTCATTGATAAGGAAAAGATGGGATGGCAAGAAAAAAAGCAACTGCAAGATTTGCTAAAAACTCAGAAAGAATTGCAAGAGCACATTAAAAAAACACAAAATGAACAAAAGAAAAACAATAAAGAGCAAAAAGAATTTAATGAGCTAGATCAAGATATTTTAGAAAAGCAAGCTAAGCTAGAAGAGCTTTTTGAACAATTAATGACTCCTGAAATGAAAGAGCTATACGAAGAACTCGAAAAGCTAATGGAGGAAATGAATAAAGATAAATTGAAAGACCAGTTGGATAAAATCGAGCTGTCCAATGAGGAGCTTGAAAAGGAGCTAGACCGTTCGCTAGAGATTTTTAAACAGTTAGAATTCGAGCAAAAGCTCAATGAAACCATTGACAAATTAGATGAGTTGCAAAAAAAGCAAGAAGAGTTATCTGAGAAATCAAAAGATAAAAATGCAGACAGTGATGCATTGAAAAAAGAACAAGACGAACTAAACAAAGAGTTTGAAGAGCTTCAAAAGAAAATGGATGAGCTCGAAAAGAAAAATGATGAACTAGAAAATCCAAATGATATACCCGATACCGAAGAAGAAGAGCAGGCTGCTGAAGAAGAAATGGAAAAAAGCGCTGATGAGTTAGGCAATGATGATAAACAAAGTGCTAGTGAATCTCAAAAAAGCGCTGCCGATAAAATGAAAAAAATGGCAGAGAAAATGAAGGGTTTGCAAATGCAAATGCAGTCGGCCGGCAGTGCTGAAGATATGGAGGATATCCGCGCATTACTAGAGAATTTAATTACCCTATCTTTTGACCAAGAAGCATTGATCAATCAAGTGAAAGGAGCTAACCGAACTGATCCAAAATTTGTTGAATACAGTCAAAAACAGAAAAAGTTAATAGACGATTCCAAAATTATTGAAGATTCATTGTTTGCGCTTAGTAAGCGGGTGCTTCAGCTGGAAGCAACTGTAAATAGGGAAGTGAGTGCCATTAAAGAGAACATGAGTAAATCACTTAAAAGCTTAGGTGATCGAAATGCAAACAGGGCCGCTTCTAAACAGCAGTTTGCCATGACTTCGATTAATAACCTAGCGTTAATTTTAGACGAAGCGCTTCAACAAATGCAAAAACAAATGCAGAAAGGAGGAGGTAGTTGTTCAAAACCTGGTGGAAAAGGGCAAAAACCATCAGCTGCTCAAATGAAAAAAATGCAAGAACAACTCAATAAGCAAATGCAGAAAATGAAGGATGGTATGTCACAAGGAGACAAACCAGGGAATAAGCCTGGAAAAAAGCCTGGTGAAAAAGGCGGAAGCGGACAAGGAGGCATGAGTAAAGAATTGGCAGAAATGGCTGCAAAACAAGCTGCAATCCGCCAAGAGTTAAAGCGTATGCAGGATGCTATAGAAGATGGAGGAAAAGAGGGTAGCGGCGGTTCCCTCCAAAAGATTTCTGATATGATGGAACAAACGGAGACAGACATCGTAAACAAGAACATTACTCAAGAAACACTGAGACGACAACAAGACATTTTAACTCGACTACTCGAATCAGAAAAAGCCGAAAGAGAGCGAGAAAAAGACAATAAACGCGAATCAAAAGTTGGAAGAGATAATGGTTATCGTAACCCAGAGGATTTTTTTGAGTATAACAAGCAAAAAGAAAAAGAAATAGAGTTACTAAGGACACTTCCACCGAGCTTTGTTCCTTTTTACAAAAATAAAACAACGCAATACTTTGAAAACATTAAACAGTGAAGCCATGGAAAATGAAGCTATTTTTCTACCAACAACCATGGATACCATTTTAACAGCAGAGCAAAAAGTTGAAGAGATTTGCACATCATTAAATGTAGGGGAGCGTCATATAGGGAACATTCTTATTGCTGTTACAGAAGCTGTGAATAATGCAATTATTCATGGCAATCAAAATGATGTATCCAAACAAATACACTTTAGTTGTGCTGCAGTTAAAAATACGCTGACCTTTACCATTAAAGATGAAGGAGAGGGGTTTGATTATGACAACTTGCCTGACCCGACCGACCCAGAGAATATAGAAAAAATACATGGTAGAGGTGTATTTTTGATGCGAAATTTATCCGATCAACTTTCATTCGAGGAAGAAGGAAGATTGGTAAAACTTACCTTTTTAGATTACACTAATGATCAGTGAAGCCATTAATGAAATTGAATTTCATTTTGAAAACACTCATAAAATAAAACTATCTCACTATTTAAAACAATGGATAATTGATAGTGCCAAACAAGAAAAAAAGCAGATCGGAACAATCAATTTTATTTTCTGTGATGACAATTACTTACTCCAAGTCAACCAAGATTATCTAAATCACGATACTTACACAGACATTATCACTTTTGACTACACCGAAAACGGTCAAATAAATAGTGATATTTTTATCAGTTTAGAGCGCGTACAAGATAATGCTAATAACTTGAATGTAAAATTCTTAGATGAATTAGAGCGTGTTTGTATCCATGGCATTCTTCACTTGTGCGGATACCCTGACAAAAAAGAGGAAGAGGCTTTGATAATGAGGCAAAAAGAGGATTTTTATCTAACTTTGCGTCCTAAATTGTAACAGTTCCACGTGAAACATTAAGAGATGATGGAAAAAGAATACGATGTAATTGTAGTAGGCGGAGGCCATGCAGGCTGCGAAGCAACAGCTGCTGCTGCTAATATGGGCTCTAGTGTGCTATTGATAACCATGAATATGGGTACCATTGCCCAGATGTCTTGTAACCCTGCAATGGGTGGCGTTGCAAAAGGACAAATCGTACGAGAAATTGACGCAATGGGTGGATATTCAGGTATCATATCAGATAAAACAGCGATACAATTTCGAATGTTAAACCGCTCGAAAGGACCTGCAATGTGGTCACCTAGGGTACAAAGTGACCGATGGTTATTTGCACAAGAATGGCGATTGATGCTTGAACAAACTAAAAATGTAGATTTTTGGCAAGACATGGTTACAGGAATTGAAACCAAAAACGGTAAAATTACCGGTGTTAAAACCAACCTTGGAATTACATTTAAAGGAAAAGCAGTTGTTCTTACAAACGGAACTTTTTTAAATGGTCTGATTCATATAGGAGATAAAAACTTTGGCGGCGGAAGAGCTGCTGAAAACAAGGCCACAGGAATAACAGAAAACTTAATTGACTTAGGCTTTGAAGCGGGAAGGATGAAAACTGGAACGCCACCAAGAGTAGACGGTAGGTCACTTGATTACTCTGTAATGGAGGAACAAAAAGGAGATGAACACCCATCGAAGTTTTCTTATCATGATTCAACGAAACCGTTAACCTTTCAAAAAAGCTGTTTTATAACATACACCAACGAGACTGTTCACGATATTTTAAGGGAGGGCTTTGATCGCTCACCGATGTTTAGCGGTGCAATTGCCGGAACAGGACCACGCTACTGCCCTTCAATTGAAGATAAGATTGAGCGATTCGCAGAGCGAGAAAGACATCAGATGTTTATAGAACCTGAGGGTTGGAATACGGTTGAAATATATGTAAATGGTTTCTCTACATCCTTACCTCTGGATATACAAGAAAAAGCAATAAGGCAGGTAAAAGGTTTTGAAAAAGCAAAGATCTTTAGACCGGGATACGCGATCGAATATGACTATTTTCCTCCTACTCAATTAAAGCATACATTGGAGACAAAACTTGTGGAAGGTTTGTATTTTGCAGGACAAATAAATGGAACCACAGGATACGAAGAGGCGGCATGCCAAGGAATGATGGCAGGTATCAATGCACACTTGAAAGTTAGAGAAGAGGAAGCATTCATACTAAAGCGTGACGAGGCATATATCGGTGTATTAATCGACGACTTGATAACAAAAGGCACTAAAGAGCCGTACCGAATGTTTACGTCACGTGCAGAATATCGTATTTTGCTCCGACAAGATAATGCCGATGCAAGACTAACTCCAATAGCGCACAAAATTGGATTAGCAAGCAATGAGCAAATGCGTAGAGTGGAAGAAAAAAATAATTCTATAAAGAATCTTTTAAACTCTTTAGACAACATAAGTATAACACCTGAAGAAACTAACGAATACTTAGCAGCAAATAAGACAGCAAATATTAAACAAAAAGTAAAAGCTTCAAGCGTTATTACACGACCACAAGTTTCACTTGAATCAATGTCTGAAGCAATTCCTTCAGTTAAAAATATTCTTAACAATAACTCCGCTGAAGTAATTGAACAAGCCGAAATTAAAATAAAATACCAAGGATATATTGACCGAGAAAAAGAAATGGCTGAAAAAATGACAAGGCTAGAGGAGGTAAGACTTAGTGACAAGATAGACTACTTTTCTTTTCAATCCATATCATCAGAAGCGAGAGAGAAGCTACACCAAATACGACCGGCTACATTAGGCCAAGCAAGTAGAATAAGCGGAGTGTCACCATCAGATATTTCTGTTTTAATGATCCATTTAGGAAGATAACTTAATGTTCCACGTGAAACAACATAATTAATGAACAATAGAAAACAATGCCCAATATGCAATGGCGAGTCTAACTCGCCATTTTTAATTTGTAAAGACTACACCGTTAGTAAGGAAAATTTTAACATTGTTGCTTGCGACAATTGCGGTTTTAAGTATACAAATCCAATTCCGGAGGAGGATAAAATAGGTGAATACTATAAATCGGAAGAATACATTTCACATAGTAATACTAATAAAGGATTAGTAAATAAGGCCTACCAAACGGTTCGTAATATTACCCTAAAACAAAAAGAAGCATTGGTTTCAGAAGGAAGACAGCGCAGCGGACTTCTGGATATTGGTTGCGGCACAGGGGAATTTTTAAACTTTTGCAAAAATGCAGGGTGGAAAGTAGAAGGGATAGAACCTGATGATAATGCTAGAAAACTAGGGAAAGATAATTACGGACTAACTGTAAATACAGAAGAAAGGTTGACGTCGATAGCTGACAAATCAGTGGACGTTATCACTATGTGGCATGTCTTAGAGCATGTCTACCATTTACAGGATAGAGTAAAAGAACTTAAAAGAATTCTGAAAGACGATGGCGCTATATTTATAGCAGTTCCCAATTACGAATCATATGATGCTAAGAAATACAAAGAGCATTGGGCGGCATATGATGTTCCTCGTCATCTTTATCATTTTGGAAAATCTGATATTACACGGCTGATGGAAAACCATGGACTGTTTGTAGAAAAAATAAGTCCGATGAAATTTGACTCTTTTTACGTAAGTATGCTAAGTGAGAAATATCAGAATGGCACGGTAAATTACGTCAATGCATTTATGACTGGGTTGAAATCTAACGATGATGGTAAGAAAACTATGAATTACTCCAGTTTGATCTACAAAATAAGGAAACAAGGCTAAATTAGCCGATTTAAGCAATTAAACACTAATTGTAAGTAAATGGGTCGTAAGTATAAAGAAACAGCCTTAGATGATAAATATATAATTACTTGATTTTTAATTAATTATAGTATAATTTATCAAACCCACAAAAAAAGCCGCTACTTTTAAAGGTAGCGGCTGTGTGACCCCGGCAGGATTCAAACCTGCAACCGTCAGAGCCGAAATCTGATATTCTATTCAGTTGAACTACGGGGCCATTCAGGGTGCAAATATAATGTAATTTTGAGCAATAAATTCACGGTTTCGGAGTTAAACTCTATCAAATAAAAAATATGAGACATCTACTTACTATCGCTATTTTACTTGTGGTTTTAAAATCTATTAATGCACAAAATAGCGCAATTGGTTCCTGGACTGATCACTTGCCGTACACAACAGGAAAAAAAGTGGCAGTAGGAGCGGATAAAATTTACTGTGCAACAGGTGCCGCCTTATTTTACATTGATAAGACAGACAATTCAATTTCAAGAAAAAGCAAAGTAAATGGGCTATCAGATGTCGGAATAGCCAATATATCATTTGTAGAAACCACATCCACTTTAGTAATTACTTACGGCAATGGAAATATAGATTTATTTAGGAACGATGCCATATTTAATATTCCTTTCCTAAAAAA
>CBFHZL010000046.1:0-19072 GCA_965660325.1 uncultured Acidiluteibacter sp. | reverse complement strand
TGCCTGCGTGTAAGGGTATCACCATTGTAAATAGTGGGGCAAGGTAAGCCGGAATTAACACCACCATTGCCGAATAAGGAAGAACCATCGGGGTAGAAGTAGGGGGAGCCTGTTCTACACTTTGCAGTATTAAGAAAATTTACTCTCCAAGTAAAACCACTATTATATCCAAGCGAATCTTTTAAACTACCATTACTTGCTCCATTTCCCATATAATAAGTGCTATCATTTATTTTCATGACAGTTGTGTATGAGCCATTACCTGAACCGGAAATATAATTAGGAAATTGAGTTCCATTTGCTCTCATACAAGTACTTCCCTCATTTGGTAAAGCTCCATTGCTAATTCTAAATTGGCCCAATAAATATAGTCTACCGTCTGCTTCCTCTAATATATTGTTAGTCCTACTACCTCTTTGTTTCGTAATATCAAAGAAAGGCTGAAAGGTAGTATCTAACACAAAGGATTGGGCTAAACTGCCCAATCCTTGTGAAAGTAAAAATCCTATAACTAAGAACTTTTTCATACCTATTGTTTTATAATCATTTCTTGAGCTGCTTGCGCTCCATCCTTTATCACCACCATTACATATGTGCCTTTTGCTAGTTGAGTTAAATTTATCGAATGTTCTTGGTAACTCACCCGTTCGCTAATTAATAATTTACCAGTTATTTCTCTTAACTGTACTTCATAAGTAGCATCATCTGTAAAGTTTGCCAATTTTAGGGTGATGCTTTCTTTGGTGGGGTTAGGATTGTTTGTCCCGTCCCATTTTACTTGCGTTGCTTCCTCAGTTATCCATTTAGGTGCAGGACCATTTACATGCTGGCCAATTGCATTAAGGTTAAGTCCAAAATACTAGACTAGTAAAAAGTATAATGGAATTAACTTAAGTTTTGTAAAAGTTTGATAAGACTTATGTGAAGTCTTTTTTTGAATTTTAAATTGACGTTTGCATGAATATCGAATTTATAGGTGCTTTTTTTTATCATTTTGTATTAGGTTACATTAAAAATTATAAATCATAAAAGTGGTCTTATGAACATAGATGATATAAGCCACCCGAGAAAAGAGAAATAGAGAATATGGCTTAACGCCATTTATAAAACAGAGAGGTCTGTGATGCTCTGGTCATCACTGCAGTGTTGGCTGCTTTCATATGAAACAAATACTCAATAATGAGTAAGAAATACTACCTTTGTATTATGCTAAAAACCAAATATATACAATTATGCTTAATAAATGTTAATTTGTTAAAATTTATTTTATAGCACAAGCAGACAGAGTGTTGTGTGTTTTTCTTAAAAAGGTAGTTGTTTTGGGCGTTTGGACACTAATTTTTAAAAGTGATTCTTTTGAGTCTACTAAAAAAAATAAAAAGAACCCCCCTTTTTTCAATCATGCAAAAAGAAAAGCCACTTCTGATGAGTACATCGAAAAGTGGCTATCTCCTAGTTTAAATTATTGATTTGAAGTAGCTTTTTCAAAGTACTAAACTTTGGAAAAGCTACTTAATTATTTACCTTCTCAGCGTTACACTCCCTTTTAAAGTTTCTTCGTTTCCGTTCTTTTTATAGGTTCCCATATAAAAGTAAACGCCATTAGGAGCCATGCTTCCATCGGGGTAAGTACCATCCCAAAAACCGTATTGTCCTGTCCAGTTGTGCAGTTCTTTGTAGTTTTTGTCTAAGACTTTGATGGATAACTGATCAAAGTCGCCTTCTATTCGAAATACATCATTGATTCCATCCTTATTTGGCGTAAATATATTCGGAATAGTTACCACTGTTGGTTTAGTTCCTTCAATAATTTGAATAGATTGGTCGGTTTGACTGTCTTTTTCAACAATCAATTCGAGTTGCTGCGTGCCTTCTTGATCGATGATAATACCGCTGTTTTTGTTGTGGCTAATCACCGCACCATTTAACTTCCAAGTATAACTATCAGCTTCTTGAGTAGTTCCAAATGTTAAGTCAAAAGGGATGTCTCCGCTTAATGTGTTCACTTGTATTACCGCAGTAAGTGCAACCTCTTCAGTGGATGTTTCCTCCTTCAACTCTCGCTTATTGTCCGCTTTTACTTTATCCTTTGTTTGGTTTATAGTGGAGGAAGATAAAGGCTTTTCTGTTGACTTACTTTCTTCCGTTTTTTCAGCAAAAACTTCAGAATTAGTGTTTTCTGCAGTCAATGACTTCTTCTCTACCCTATCCTCCTTATCTTTAATTGGCGCAGCGGTTTGTTTTTGGCGATCTGCCTTAGCGTCTTTGGAGTTGTTTATTGGTTGCTGCTGTGCTGCCGGGCTGGTAGAAATATTTTCATCATTTTTAGCATTCTTTGCGTCTGATGTTATGGTGATTTCGTCCGCATCTATTTCTTCGGTTGCATTTTCAGCAACAGGTAGTGTGTTTTCTGTCGGAGCAGTTGCTTTAGTTGTAGCTTCTTCGCTAGTGGTGGTAAAGTAAACCGCTGTTCCAATAACTGCTACCGTTGCTACTGCTAGTCCAATTTTTGTGCCGATGCTCATGGCTGCTTTTGCTGCACTAGCTCCTGCAGCCCCCGCGGTAGGTGCATTTATTCCAGCCTGGATGTTGCTCCAAACCGATGGGTTAGGAGCTTTTTCAAATTGCTTAAAAGCATCATTGAAAACATCTTCTATTGGTTGATTATTTTTATTCACTTGATGTTATGTTTAGTTCTTCTAATTTCTTTTGCAAAAATGATCGTGCTCTAGAGTATTGCGATTTAGAGGTATTGATGGTGATTCCGAGCTGATTGGCAATTTCTTTGTGGGAGTAACCCTCGATGGCAAATAGGTTAAACACTGTTTGGTAACCCGTCGGTAATTTCTGTATCACCTTAAGTAAATCTTCAGCAGCGAGGCTCTCTAAAATAATTGTTTGATCAGCAAGCAAATAATCTATATCGTCTACATCTATATGAAAACGGTCATTTTTTCTTTTTCTAATATGATCCAGCGCTGTATTCACAATAATCCTTCTGACCCATCCTTCAAAAACTCCGTCAAAGTTAAAGGTGTGCAGCTTACTAAATACTTTAATAAACCCGTCTTGAAGCACATCTTCTGCTTCATCCATATTTTTACAGTACCGCAGCACAACTCCCAACATTTTTCCGGACAATGATTGATAGAGCGCTCTTTGTGCTTTTTCGTCCTGCTTCAGGCTTCCCGCTATCATCTCTTCTTCCGTCATGTAGGTCTCAGGCATTGTTATACTAATACAGCAACTTATAGATGGTCAAAGCGCCCAATTGGTTGCATTAACGCTATAAAAAATTGCAATGAGGTAGAAAAATAAGAATTATTTTTTGCCTGCTTTGGCAAGGGTGAATGAAAAGGTGGCACCTTTATCGATGCTACTTCTTACATTAATGGTTTGGCTGTGTGCCTCAATAATGTGTTTTACAATGGCTAACCCCAGGCCAGAGCCACCATCTTGTCGGGAACGGCTCTTTTCTATTCTGTAGAATCGTTCAAATAAACGAGGTAGATGTTCTTCGGCTATTCCTTTACCGTTGTCGGCAACTTCAATAAGAATGTTCTCATCAAAATCAAAAAATCGAATCTCCGTTTTTCCTTCTGCTTTACCGTAATAGATGGAGTTGATCACCAAGTTGGTAAGTACTTGGGTTATTCTTACCGGATCTGCTTTCACCATTAAAGGTTTATCTTCAATCTTCTTTACGATCAGTTTTATCTCCCGCTCTTTAGCCTTGAATTCTAAGGATTCGATTACCTCGTCTACTAAGTTGTAAATGTCAATAGTAGAGAAGTTCATTTTTAACTGGGAGGATTCAAGTTTAGAAATTTCATCCAAATCACTCACCATGTCAATCATTCGATCAACACTTTTCTCAGCCCGTTGCAGGTAAGCAACGTTAATTTTTGGATCTTCAAGTCCACCCTCGAGTAGTGTTAAAATGTACCCTTGAATACTGAAGAGAGGAGTTTTTAATTCATGAGACACGTTGCCGATAAATTCTCTTCTAAACTGTTCTTGATCTGTTAATCGCTCAATTTCTTGGCGATTTCTGAGGTCCCATTCAATCACATCTTTTCTTACTTCTGTTAGGATGTCTTTATCAACGTCCAGGTCTTCGATGGTTGCTCCTTTTTTTCTGCCAACTTTTAAGTTGTGAATGGTTTTATATATCAATCGAATTTTACGATCAATAAAGTTGGATACTGCCCAAAGAAATAAAAAATAGGCAATCGGAAAAGATGTAAGGAATAATACAAATGGGACCCACCATTCGAATACCGAGGTTAGCAATAGAAATACACTTACCGTGATAGTAATTGCAGCTGCTACAAAAAATCCAATTCTGCTGGCGAGCGCCTTTGGGGTATTATTATTCATAAGTGAAAGGTAAGAAAATGCAGATTATACCTCAAATTTATAACCTACTCCTTTCACAGTCTTGATGTATTGGTCACCTAGTTTTTCTCGTAGTTTTCTAATGTGAACGTCGATGGTTCGATCGCCGACCACTACTTCACCACCCCAAACACTGTCTAAGATTACTTCACGGGTAAACACCTTCCCTGGTTTTGACATTAAAAGCGCTAACAACTCAAATTCCTTTTTAGGAAGATTAAATGCTACACCGTCTTTTTTCATTAAATACCGTTCACGATCAATAGAAACACCGTTAGCCTCTATAGCCGATTGTTCTTTTTGTGTACCTCCCTTTCTTCGAAGAATTGCCCTAACCTTACTTACTAAAACTCTTGGTTTTACTGGCTTTGTAATGTAGTCATCGGCACCAGCGTCAAAACCTGCAATTTGAGAATAATCTTCTCCTCTTGCTGTTAAGAATATAATGAGCGTATCCTTTAGCATGGGCATGTTGCGCATCTGATGACATGTTTCCATGCCATCCATTTCAGGCATCATTACGTCCAAAATGATGAGGTCCGGTTTGAACTTTTTAGCTACTTCAATTGCATCTTTTCCATTGGAGGCAGTCTCTACTTCAAAACCTTCTTTTTTGATGTTATAGCCAATGAATTCAAGGATATCGTGATCATCGTCAACTAAAAGAATTTTTTCCGTGCTCATTTTTTTACAGTTGGTTTAATATGAAAACAAAGCTAACGCTGCAATACGCGGCCTATGTTAATTTAAGTTTAAATAATTTCAATATGTATGTTTTCAGTTTATTCGTTTAGTGAATAAGTATACCTTATTAATAGTGGATCAAAAAACATCAATTAACATTGAATTAAACCTAACATAAGTTTTTAATAACGGCAAATATATGCTCTGATAATAAAAGCCTCACATCTTTGCGGTGTAAATTTTTTTAAACGAAAACTAATAATTCAAAAACAATAACAATGAAAAATTTAAGACTATCAAAAAATGCAGTTGTAGCTGTTTTCTTCGCTACAGCAATGTCATTCTCTCTAACTTCATGCGATGATGATGACGATGATGACAACAACACAAACAACCCAGGTCAAGTTGTTACCAATGAATGTGGAAACCCTCTAGTATTTGTTAATGGAGACATTTCTGCTGACACGAGGTGGTCTAAAGACAACATCTATGTGCTAAACAACAGAGTAATTGTTAAAAACAACGCAACGTTGACAATTGAAGCAGGTACAATTATTAAAGGTGGTACAGGTTCTGAAGCAAATGCTAAGCCATTAGTTATTGCACAAGGATCAAAAATTGAAGCTCGTGGTACATCTACAGAGCCAATTATCTTTACTTCTATATACGATAATATTTGTATCGGTCAGAAAGTTGGTACAAACTTGGATAATGATTCAAGAGGCCTTTGGGCAGGTTTGATTATCTTAGGAAACGCTCCTATTTCTCCTTCTACAGGAACTACTGCACGTATCGAAGGTATTCCTGCATCAGTTGCTGAAGGTATCTACGGCGGTTCTAACCCTGCTGATAATTCAGGTACATTAACATATGTTTCTGTACGTCACGGTGGTGTTGAGTTAGTACCAGGTGGTGGTAACGAAATTAACGGTATCACTTTAGGTGGTGTTGGTAATGGTACAACAATGAACCACATTGAAGTTATTGGAAACTTAGATGACGGTATCGAGTGGTTCGGTGGTACAGTAAATGTTGATCACGCTTTAGTAGGCTTACAAGGTGATGATGCATTTGATGTAGATCAAGCTTACTCAGGTACTATTTCTAATATTTTATACATTGCAGGTCCTGATTCTGACCATGCTCTAGAAATCGATGGTCCTGAAGGTACTGCAGTTAACCCTGATGGTTTTACGTTAGTAGGTGGTGCATTAAGAGGTGAAGGTACAGGTGAGTACGCTGACTTTAGATCAAATGCTAAAGGTTCTGTACAAAACTTATACTTCTTCAACTTTGCTTCTTCAGCTGATGTAGAATTAGATAACGACGGTGTTTCTTCTAACTATGCTACAGGTTCATTAGAAATGACTGGATCTATCTTCAACGCTCCATCAGGTGTTACTTTAGCCGATATCTCTGCAGATAAAGCTGCAACTCCTCCTGCAGGATTTGATTTTGATGTGGAATTTGCTGCTGATAACAATGCTCTAGGTACTGTTGCTCCTGCTTTTGACAAGACTCAGTTTTCAGGATGGTCAATGGCTGACATTAAAGGATTGTTGTCTGACTTTTAATAGAACGTTAACAATATTAAGATTATGTAAACAAAGCCTCCTTGCCCTTGTGGTGGGGAGGCTTTCTGTTAATATTGCACACTGAAAAATCAACCGAAATGAAACATAAAATTTTACTTCTTTCCTCTTTACTCTTGCTTGCATTGTCTTCTGTATTGGCACAAATGGGAACCATTAGAGGAACCGTTATCGATGACTTAACGGGAGAAACATTAATTGGTGTAAACGTAATTGTGTCAGGTACAATGACGGGAGCATCTACTGATCTCGATGGACAATTTAGTATTCGAGTGCCCGAGGGAACATATGCTGTAGAAGCTACTTATATTTCATTTGCAAAGCTCACAGTAAGTGATGTGGTTGTAAAAGCTGATGAAGTAACATTAGTGGGTGATATGAGGCTAAAGCCAGATGCTATTCAGGCAGGTGAAGTAACCATTACTGCTACTCGAAGCCGAAATAATGAATCAGCGATGGCTACGATGCAAAAAAAATCTGCAAATGTAATGGATGGGATCTCTTCTCAGACATTTAAAAAAGTAGGTGATGGAGATGCGGGAGCAGCTATTAAGCGTGTTACTGGTGTTACTGTAGAAGGTGGGAAGTATGTTTTTGTAAGAGGATTGGGTGATCGATATACGAAAACAACTTTGAATGGTATGGAGATTCCAGGATTAGATCCGGATAGAAACTCTATTCAGTTAGATATTTTCCCTACCAATCTTATAGACAACCTTTCGGTTTTTAAAACATTCACGCCTGATTTATCTGGAGATTTTACTGGTGGTTCTGTTGATATTATCACAAAGGATTTTGTCGATCAGAAAACTTCTGGTTTTTCTGCTTCATTGGGGTATAGTCCTGCTATGAATTTGAATAGTGACTTTATTTCGTATGAGTCAACTGGTGCTGACTATGTCGCTCTTGGTGCCAATTCAAGAGAAATTCCTATTGACCGTGAAATAGATCTTGCCGGATTGCAATTTGGGGATCGAGAGCAATTGGCCGAATTAACTGGTAAGTTTGACCCTATTATGGGTACCCAACGAAAAACGAGTCTTTTTAATACAAGCTTGGGTTACAATACAGCTGACCAAATTAATAAGGATGGTTACACGCTTGGATACAATCTAGCGGTAAACTACAGCCTTTCTTATAAATACTATGATGATTTCTTATTTTCTGAGTATGCTACAGATGCAGATAACTCTGTTAACGAACTTCGTTTAGTAAAAAGAGATTCTGGCGATGTTGGTCAAGAGGAAGTATTCTGGAGTGCCTTCGCAAGTGGGTCGATTAAAAAGAAAAATTCTAGTTTGTCTTTGGGCATTATGCACCTTCAAAATGCCGTTAAGCAAGCTTCATTGCTCGATGCAATTGAAACAGGTTACCCTAGTAATCAGCCGCTTGATTTGCAAAAGCATATTTTGTATTATAACCAACGCAGTATCTCGAATGCGTTATTGACTTATAAGCAATACCTTCCAGAGAAAAATTTAGAATTTACGTTTAAAACATCACCAACACTCGCTTTAAACAAAGAGCCTGATTTTAGACAGACTGTTTTTGCGATTGATGATCAAGTGGTTAATATTAGCGGTGGAAATGGTGGTCTGGTTAACCGAATATACAGAAGCCTTACAGAGTTTAGTTTAGGTAATCGATTGGATGTTAAGTATACGTTTGATCAGTGGTCTGGTGAGAAGTCTGTTTTAAAGGCTGGTCTTGCTTACACTTATAAGAATAGAGATTTTGATGTAATCAGTTATCGAATGGAAGAGGAAGGTATCAAAAAAGACTACCAAAGTCTTGATCCTAATGATATCTTAGTTGATGATAATATTTACAACCCACAA
This sequence comes from uncultured Acidiluteibacter sp., assembly GCA_965660325.1. Classification (GTDB taxonomy): domain Bacteria; phylum Bacteroidota; class Bacteroidia; order Flavobacteriales_E; family Vicingaceae; genus Acidiluteibacter. Next base: position 10,560 of record CBFHZL010000046.1, on the reverse strand, counting down.
ACAGGTGACGGTATACGCGCTGAGGGTGTGGAGCAACCAAATAACTTATATACTTCTTCTTCAAATAATCTTGCTGCTTATGCAATGGTTGAGTTACCTATTACAAATATTCTAAAAGTTATTGGTGGGGCAAGAATAGAGCAGTTTTCTATTAATTATACAGGTCAACGCCAGGTAGTCAACTCTCAGGATGATATTTTTGATGATGAGCGAGTGTTAGATGAAATTAACTTTTTACCATCATTAGGTGCTGTGTACACAGTTGCTGAAGATATGAATGTTCGAGTAAACTTCTCTCAGACAGTGGCTCGTCCGTCATTTAAGGAAAAATCAGGTGCAGAGATTATTGATGCATTAACAGGTCGTTCTTTCTTTGGTAACCTAGATGTAGAGCAGACTGAAATTAGTAATATTGATTTAAGATGGGAAAAGTTCTTTACAGGAGGCCAATTGGTTTCTGCTAGTCTATTTTACAAACAATTTAACAACCCAATTGAGATTGTTGCTTATGATCAAACGGCTCCTACCAGTGTTACTCCAAGAAACTCATCCGATGCTACTGTTTATGGATTTGAGTTGGATGCCAAAAAGAATCTGGGTTTTATTGATGAAAAGTTATCCAATTATAGTTTAGGTGCTAACTTCACTTATGTGTATTCTCAACTTGACCGTAAAGAGATCTTCGCGCCAGGTCCTGATGGAATCCTTGGAACGGCAGATGACCTGTCTGAGTACGATGAGCGAGTTTTGAACAAGCGAGAGGGAGAAACAATTGATCAATATCGTCAGCTTCAAGGGCAGTCGCCATTTGTTGTAAACGCTTATCTTGGTTACCGAAACGATTCACTTGGTTTAGATGTGAATGTGAGTTATAATGTACAAGGCAAGCGATTAGCTGTAGTAGGTATCGCTAGAAATCCGAATGTGTTTGAGCAGCCTTTTCACAGTTTAAATTTGAAAATTGCGAAATCGTTAGATAAGGAAGATAGAGCAAGCATTAGCTTTTCTGCTGAGAATATCTTGAACGATAAACGAGAGAAATTTTATGAAGCTTATCAAGCAAACGATCAGGTATTCTCTAGCTTCACTCCTAATAGAGTGTTCGTAGTTGGCTTTGGATACAAGTTTTAAGTTATTTGCAATCATAAAAAAAGTCGGTTTGAATTTTCAAACCGACTTTTTTTGTGATTTATTTTTCGATGACTAAAACGTCTTCTGTGAAATCAAATTCTCATTTTCATCCCACATGTACCAAGTGTCTATCTTTTGACCATTTTCATAAACCATCTGATAGCGCATTTTGCCATTTTCATCCCAGATGTACCATTTCCCATCTTTCTCTCCTCTAGCGTAGGTTGCTGAAGCGGTTTTATTGCCTTCCTCTGACCATCTAATCCATCTTCCGTCTTTCTGATTGTCTTTGTAGGCTCCTTGTTCCTTTTTAGCGCCATTTGCATAAAAATAAACTACTCTGCCGTTCAATTTTCCGTCTTTAATTGTCGATAGTGTTTTTAGCGATCCATCTTCGAAGTATTCTTTATACTCGCCTGTGTAAGGCTTTTCCTCAAAAATAAAAATGTCCCCTTGTCGCTCTATCCCTATTTGTGCTATGAGGTTACTAGCCATAAATAGCACAGCACTCATCATTAATATCACCTTCTTCATATCCTTCTTTTTAATCATAATGACACAAAGGTAATAAAAATTTAACATACAGTTAACATTGGTGGTTTTCTACAAAAAAAAGGCCTTGAAATATACAAAGCCTTTTGTTGTGATATATGTTTAACTTATTTTTCTTCAAGCACAATAGTAACATCAGAAGAATTTGATTCTAAAGAAATGCTTTTATCTTCGAATGAAACAAATGAAACGTTGATCGTTTTTCCACCAATATTTTCAATTTCGAAGTTACCATCTAAATCAGTATACACTTTTTGATCTAAACCTTCAATAGTAATTAACGCACCTGCAATTACTTCTTGATTGTTATCGACTACGGTGCCTTTTATTGAATTGTTAACGTTTTTTCCTCCTGCTAAAGCAGAGAAAGAAGCTACTAAGATAATCGCAACGGCTAAAACACTTTTCTTCATAATTCTTGTTGTTTATGATGCAAATGTAATGGGTGACTTTGAGCGCAGCGTTAATTTAGAATTACCAATCGATTAATCAAACGTTAATTCAATGTTAAGCCATTATTCTCATTGGATTTGGGAAGATTTAGTAATTTCACCATTCTAATAAAAAGCCGATGAAAAAAATTACCACACTGTCATTTTTAGCCATAGCACTTAGTTTAGTGGCTTGTAATTCAGATAAAAAACAACCAGCAATGCAGGACGATTCCAAGACAACCACTGTTGCGATAGATGCTTCAGATGCGCATACCTACGCCAAACCTGATGAAGTAGTAGTGAAACACTTAGATTGGACAGCTAATGTAGACTTTGACTCATCAAGAATTTCGGCTACTGCTAAATGGACAATTGAGAATAAGACTGGAGCTAAAGAAGTATATTTTGATACAAAGGGGTTAATGATTGATTATGTTACGATCGGTAATAACGATGAGTTTACAACCTTCCGATTAGAGCCTGAGGTGATGTATGTGGGACAAAAGTTAATAGTGGACATTACTCCAAATACTGATGTGGTCAGGATTTATTATCGAACTACAGATAAGTCTGATGCGCTTCAGTGGTTAAGTAAAGAGCAAACAGCTGATAAAACACACCCATTCTTGTTTACACAATCGCAAGCTATCTTGGCTAGAACTTGGATTCCTTGTCAAGATAGTCCTGGTATCCGATTTACCTATAATGCAAGGGTGAAGGTGCCCGATGGAATGTTAGCATTAATGAGTGCGTATAATCCGACGGATACCATGCCTAATGGAACGTATGATTTTCAGATGGAGTACCCTATTCCTTCTTATTTATTGGCCTTGGCTGTAGGAAACTTATCGTTTGAGTCGGTTGGTCGCAACACCGGAATATATGCAGAGCCTAGTATGCTAGCAAAGTCGGTTGCTGAATTTGAAGATATGCAAGAAATGGTGGACAGTGCTGAGGCGCTTTACGGCAATTACCGTTGGGGAAAGTATGATGTGTTAGTATTACCTCCTAGCTTTCCTTTTGGTGGAATGGAAAACCCACGGTTAACATTCGCAACGCCAACGATCTTAGCAGGTGATAAATCTCTAACGTCTCTTATTGCACATGAATTGGCGCACTCTTGGTCAGGAAATTTAGTAACCAATTACAATTGGAACGATTTCTGGCTAAATGAGGGATTTACCGTTTATTTTGAAAATAGAATTATGGAGCAGGTGTATGGAGAAGATTATGCCAATATGCTTGCACTTATTTCTTACCAAGACTTGCAAGCCGAGCTAGAAGACTTCGGAATGGATAGCCCGCGCACAAAACTTAAGTTGGATTTGGCAGGAGAAGACCCTGATGAAGGCATGACGAGCATTGCTTACGATAAAGGTTTTTATTTCTTAAAACTATTGGAATACACTGTAGGTAGAGAGAATTTTGACCAATTCTTGAAGACCTATTTTGATACCTATGCCTTTAAGTCGATGACCACCGAAGGGTTCATTGATTATTTAAATGCAGAACTATTGAGTAAGAATGATGAGTGGGCAGCAGCTATTGATTTGCAAGAATGGATCTATGCTCCTGGTTTGCCTGCTAATTGCCCTCAGATTAAATCAGATCGTTTTGAGAAAGTAGAGGTAGCATTGGAAGAATGGAAAAATGGTGCAAGCGCATCATCATTACCTTCAGACAAGTGGTCTACGCATGAGTGGTTGCATTTCTTAAGAAATTTACCTTCAAAAATGACGTTGGAGCAAATGCAAGAGTTAGACAATGCATTTGGGTTTACGAATTCAGGTAACTCAGAAATCTTGGCTGCATGGTTTGTAAAGGTGATACCGAATAATTACAAAGTGGCAAAACCTGCAATCAACGAGTTTTTAGTAAACATTGGTCGTAGAAAATTTTTAACACCTATTTATAAGGCTTTAATTACGGCTGACCCTTCTAAGATTACGGCAAGAGGGATTTATGAAAAGGCACGTCCAAATTACCATGCAGTGGCGCAACAAACCATGGATGAGTTATTGGATTGGAATCAAAATTAGGAGAGAGATAGATGGCAGGAAAGCAAAAGCTAGCGCACTTTGCGGAGATGAAGACGTTTCCAAATGTTTTTGAACCCGAAACAGAAGAGATTTTTCGAACAGATTATCACACCAAAGGGAATTGGAGTGGTCAGGTATTTAAAAATGATAATCCCATAGTGCTAGAGCTGGGGTGTGGTAAAGGTGAGTACAGTGTAGGGATGGCGAGAAAGTTTCCCGATAAGAACTTTATTGGCTGCGATATCAAAGGAGCGCGCATGTGGAGAGGAGCCAAAACGAGTCAAGAGGAAGGCATAACCAATGTCGCTTTTCTGAGAACTCGTATCGAGTTTATAGAGGGCGGCTTTGCACCTGACGAAGTAGATGAAATTTGGATCACTTTTCCTGATCCTCAGCCGAAAGATCGACAAGAGAAAAAACGACTGACTGGGCCTTTGTTTATAGAGCGTTATAAGCGATTCTTAAAAAAGGGAGGAACGATTCATTTGAAAACGGATAGTGAATTTTTTTTCAATTTTACATTAGACGAAATTCGGGAGCGTGGTTATGAGTTATTGGAACATACCTTTGACCTCTACGGTGACGCTGTCCAGAATTACGACGAGGATACCCAAGAAATTCTATCCATAAAAACCCATTATGAAAAGATTTTTTCTGATAAAGGGTTTAAAATAAACTACTTGAAATTTAAAGTGCACTAGTGGCTAAAACCATCAAACTTTCTGAGGAGAATAAAGACTTTTTCGATCACGTATATCAGGTGGTACGTTTGATACCCCACGGCAGAGTGACTTCTTATGGGGCCATTGCCAATTATTTGGGGCGTAAAGGTGGTGCCAGAATGGTTGGGTGGGCTATGAATGCTTCCCATGCTCAAAAAGATTCTGTTCCTGCTCATCGAGTTGTTAATCGATTAGGATTACTTTCCGGAAAAGCCCATTTTGATCCACCACAAGCTATGGAGGAGCGGCTGAGAAAAGAAGGACTAGTCATTATAGATGATCAGATTCAGGGATTTAAAAACCATTTTTGGGATCCAAGTGTTGAATTGTAGGAAACTCTTCAGCTTATTTAGACCAAGTCTAAATAATTGGTAATTTTGCACCCATAAACCGTTAAGATGGAAGTTACATTAGAAAACATCATGCATGCGCTATCATTTGTGATAGAGCCTGATTTAAAGAAAGATATCGTTGAGCTTAACCTTGTTTCAAAGGTAGAGTTCCAAAATAATACCGTACGTTTTGATTTGCAAATCAGCAATCCTGCTCTACACAATAGAAAGCGGATTGAAGAAGCATGTGAACATCAAATTAAGCGGCATTTGGGCGATCACATTTCGGTAGAAGCAAATGTAACGGCAATGCCTAAAGCACATGAGCGCAAGCCCGAGCATCGCACCATGTTGCCGGGTGTAAAGCACATCATTGCTGTAGCATCAGGAAAAGGTGGAGTAGGAAAGTCTACTATATCATCAAACTTGGCTGCCGGTTTAGCAGCTGAGGGATATAAAGTAGGACTAGTCGATGCAGACATATACGGACCTTCTATGCCAGCCATGTTTAATGTGGGGGATGAAAAGCCTGCAATGGTTGAGGTTGACGGGGTGCAGATGATTCAACCAGTAGAGAGTTTTGGTGTAAAAATGTTGTCCATTGGATTTTTCTCTTCTCCTGATCAAGCAGTTGTATGGCGAGGTCCAATGGCGACCAAGGCGCTTACACAAATGTTTAAGGATGCCAACTGGGGTGAATTGGATTTTATGATTATCGATTTACCTCCTGGTACGGGAGATGTGCATCTAACATTAGTACAACAAATTCCATTAACCGGAGCCGTAGTCGTAAGTACACCTCAAGAAATTGCTTTGGTGGATATGCGAAAAGCTTTGGCCATGTTTAAAATGCCTGAAATTAACGTTCCTGTGTTAGGAGTGGTTGAAAATATGGCCTACTTTACACCAGAAGAATTGCCTGATAATAAGTACTATATTTTTGGTAAGAATGGAGCGAAAGATCTTGCTGGACGAATGGATTTTAACTTCCTAGGAGAAGTCCCGTTGGTGCAAAGTATTAGAGAAGCGGGTGATATTGGTCGACCTGCAGTTCTTCAAGAAAATACCCCACAAGCATTGGCACTTAAAGCATTTATACAGAACGTTAAGGCGCAGATAAAATTAGAACCAACTCCTGCTAAAGCATAAGCTATGGAAGTGATTAAAGATAAAAATATACTTATTAATACGGTGGAGCAAGCAATAGAGCAATTGCGTCCTTTTTTGATTGCCGACGGTGGTAATATTGAATTAATCGATATTACGGATGACAATGTGGTACAAGTAAAATTTATCGGTGCCTGTCAGAGTTGCTCCATGAGTGCAATGACCTTAAAAGGTGGAGTAGAGGAAACCATTAAAAAGGCAGCTCCACAAATTGTTTCAGTGGTAGAGATAAAGGAGTAGGTACATCTTGTTTACAGCACCTTCATTCGATCAGAATCTAACTTTAAAAACACAAATAACAGAATACTAAAGCCCCAAAGCGAGCTTCCTCCATAGGAGAAAAAGGGTAACGGAATTCCAATTACCGGAGCCAGGCCGATGGTCATCCCGATATTAATCGTAAAGTGAAAAAACAGAATACAGGCCACTCCATAGCCATATATTCGTGCAAAGTCGGAACGTTGGCGCGTGGTTAGAAACATGATTCGCAGCAGTAGCGTTACAAACAGAGTGATAATCACTAAGCTTCCTAAAAAGCCCCATTCCTCTCCTATTGTACAAAAAATAAAGTCGGTGCTCTGCTCAGGCACAAAATCATATTTGGTTTGCGTTCCTTCTAAGAAGCCTTTTCCGGTTACACCACCTGAACCTATTGCAATAAGCGATTGATTGACATTGTATCCTGCACCTTTTGGGTCAGATTCTAATCCAAGCATTACATTTATTCGTTTGGACTGGTGCGGTTCTAATACGTTGTTAAAGATATAATCGACACTTTTTATCAATCCTGCACTAGCTACAAATATGGCGACTAGGATAACCATCAGTTGTTTAGATTTACGGTTGAGGTAGCCTATTAAGAGACACACAAGTCCCACCAAGATAATGAGCAACAGCGTGCCGTCTACTTGCACATCAAGTGGAAAATTAAATACTTCATTTCTCATGATAAGAGCCATAACGAATAGGAACGCAGTCGTTATTCCAATAATTAAGAAATTACCCGATAATCCTTCACGATACAGCACAAATATAAAAGATCCGTATACGAGAGCTGAGCCGGTATCATTTTGCGCAAGGATAAGCACCGCAGGTGCAAAAATGATAGCCGCAGCAATGAGCTTTGTTTTTAAGTCGCTCATTTTTATGTTAAGCGTACTTAAGTATTTAGCTATGGCTAGGTTGGTGGCAAATTTTGCAAATTCAGAAGGTTGGATTTTAAATCCGCCAATAGCAAACCAAGAGGTTGCTCCTTTGGTTTCTGCTCCAATAAGTATAACCAGCACCAAGAGGAAAATGACGACTGCATAAATGACATAAGCAAAGGTGTTGTAAAAGCGTTCATCAATAAAAAGTAGAATAATTCCTAAACCAATGGAGGTTCCGATCCATAATAGCTGTTTTCCATACTGTTGGCTTGCATCAAAAATACTTTGAAATTCCTCATTGTAAACAGCTGCATAAATGTTTAACCATCCTGCAATGACTAAAATGAGGTACAGCAATATAGTGAACCAGTCTAAATTATAAAATATGGATGTACTATTTCTCAAGGTGTTTTGTTGGTTTCGATGAGGTTGCCCTCAAGCATTCTTAGTTCTATATCTTCTCGTTTAATCTTGCCTTTGAGGTATTTTTCAATGAGTAATCCTGCCATAGGAGCAGCCCATCGCGAGCCCCAAACCCCATTTTCAACATATACAGAAAGCGCTATTTTTGGATTGTCTTTTGGTGCAAATGCAATAAATGTGGAGTGATCTTCCCCATGTGGATTTTGCACAGTACCGGTTTTACCACATACTTCTATAGAATCTAGTCGGGCTGACATACCTGTGCCTTTTTTCACCACATCATTCATTGCTTCTACTACTTCTTCGTAGTGTTTTGGTGCAATACCCGTTTCATGACGGTAAACAGAGGTGTCGATTACTTCTACACGCTTATTACCTACTTTTCGAACAATGTGGGGTGTAACGTAATAACCTCTATTGGCAATGGTCGCTGACATATTTGCCATTTGCAGCGGAGTAAAACCAAGTTCCCCTTGGCCAATCGCTAGTGATACCACGGTTAGCGAGCTCCACCCGCCTTTTCTGTAGTAACGATCATAATAAGCAATATCGGGAACAAAACCATTTAGTTCATTTGGTAAGTCAATACCCGTTTTTATCCCCAAACCAAAAGATAGGATATAGTTTCTCCATATGCCATATCCTGTTTCAGTGGATTTGTAGTTGTCTACAATTGCTCTAAATACATTGCTGTAGTAGGAGTTGCACGAGGTTTGAATCGAATATTTTAAATCTACAGGTGATGGGTGTGAGTGGCAGCCCATATGAAATCGGCCTGACCGATACCCATTGTTACAGCTAAATTTAGTGAACGGGGTAATGACTTCTTCTTCTAAACCAATAAGGGCGTTGATGCTTTTAAACGTAGAGCCTGGTGGGTATTTTGCCATTAGCGCTCTGTTAAAAAGTGGCTTTAGCTCATCTTGATTAAGCATTGAATAATTGTTTGAACGTTCTCGGCCAACCAATAAATTTGGATCGTAACCTGGAGCAGAAACCAATGCTAATACTTCACCGGTAGCAGGTTCTATGGCAACGATACTTCCTTTTTTGTTTTGCATTAGACGTTCACCATATGCTTGTAAATCGGCATCGATCGTCAGTTCTAGGTCATTTCCGGACACCGCTGTGGAATCGTAAATCCCCTCAGCAAATTTTCCTTTCTCACGATTAAACACGTCTACCATTACCACACGTAGTCCTCGCTTTCCCCTCAACTCTTCTTCATAGGATTGTTCTATTCCGCTTTTTCCGATGTAATCTCCCGGCTTATAGTACGGATTCTTTTCAATGGTATTTGCATTCACCTCGCTGATGTATCCCATAATGTGTGCTGCAGTTCCTTCTGGGTAATTCCGCAGTGTTCGAGTTTGTACAAAGAATCCTGGATATTTATACAACTGCTCCTGAATTCTAGCATATTCTTCAGAGGAAAACTCTCGCTCAAAGATGGATGATTTGTAATAAGAAAATGCTTTTGCTTTGGTTATTTTCTTGATGAACTGCTCCTTTGGGATACGTAATAATGCGCAAAAGGAATTGGTGTCCAAATCTTCAGGTACTTGTCTGGGTAGAACCATTAAGTCATACGCAGCTTCATTGTAAACGAGTAGCTTGCCATGTCTATCATATATTAACCCACGAGCAGGATACTCGGTTATGTGTCGTTTAGAATTATTATCTGCATCTAACTTATACTTATCGTTGAGGACTTGCACATAAAATAGACGAATGATAAAAATGACCGCTATGATTACAAATATTGCGCTTATAATGAGCGTTCGAGATTCGAGGGCGCGTTTATTCATCGTTTAGCTTGAGCGTTATGGTTGAATAATTGGCTAATCAGCACGATGAAGATAGTAAAGGCACTACTAACAATCACTTTAGAAAAAGTGAAGAAAAAGTCGCTAAAGCGAAACACTTCCACAAAGAACAATACAAAGTGGTGGGCAAATGTTAGTATAGCAGTATAGGTAATGAACCATCGAAAATCGAAGTCTTGTATGCTTGGTGATTGGTTGGTATCATATCCATCTCTTGGGGCAATTAACTTTAGTACTCCAGGTCGCAAAAATGCCATAAATACAATGGCCATGGTATGCATGCCCATGGTGCTAGAAAATAAATCTATACTGATGCCCAACGCAAATGCAAGTATAAGCAGTAGCCATTTGGGTGTATCAAAAGGAAGCATTAGTATGAATAAAACATATAAGTAAGGGTTGAGGTAGCCACCTAGTTGAATATTATTCAATACCAATACTTGAACGGCAATTAGAAATAGGAACAGCGCTAAGAAACTAAGGATTTGTTTAATCATTGGTGTCGTCCTCCCTTGCTTTTTCTTCTAGTTGATCTTGTTCTTCTCGAAGCACATTTTTTACAATGTATACTTTCTCGATTTTTTTAAAATCGTTGACAAATTGAACTTCAATGTCGTAAAAATTATTTCCTTGTGGCTTCTCTGTGTTGGTTACAGTTGCTACGCTTATTCCCTTAGGAAAAACTGAAGAGTAACCACTGGTCACTACAGTATCACCAAGCATAATGGTAGCATTTTTAGGGATGTCAATTAATTGGCCTTTTAAGTAATCTCTCCCATCCCAAAC
>CBFHZL010000045.1:0-19312 GCA_965660325.1 uncultured Acidiluteibacter sp. | reverse complement strand
GATGCATTTGACGAAAATAAAAGACACCGCCCTACGATGTTGACCACTGACTTGTCTCTTCGTTTTGACCCTATCTACGAAAAGATTTCTAAACGTTTTATGGAAAACCCAGATGAGTTTGATGCCGCTTTTGCTAAAGCTTGGTTCAAACTAACTCACAGAGACATGGGGCCAAAAACAGCTTATGTAGGTCCTGAGGTTCCTGAAGAAGATTTTATCTGGCAAGATCCAATCCCTGCAGTTGATCACGAATTGGTAAACTCAAAAGATATTACTGCATTAAAAAGTCAGATTTTATCATCAGGTTTATCGCAAAAAGAGTTAATTGAAACAGCATGGGCTTCGGCATCTACCTTTAGATCATCAGATCGACGTGGCGGTGCTAATGGAGCTAGAATTCGACTAGAGCCTCAAATCAATTGGGAATGCAATAATCCAAAGCAATTAAAGAAGGTATTGGCTACTTATGAAAAGATCCAATCAGACTTTAACGCTAAATCAGGAAACAAAAAAGTGTCAATGGCTGACCTTATTGTATTGGGTGGAAACGCGGCGATAGAGCAGGCAGCAGAAAAAGCAGGTTTTTCTAAAGAAGTTGCTTTCACCGCCGGAAGAATGGATGCATCACAAGAGCAAACTGATGTAGAAAGTATAGCCTTATTAGAACCGATGGCTGATGGATTCAGAAATTACCAAGAGACGGAATATACGTTAACTACCGAGGAGCTATTAGTAGACAAAGCACAACTATTAGGACTCACAGCTCCAGAAATGACAGTGTTAGTAGGTGGTATGCGTGCATTAGGTGTTAATTACAACGATACCAAGCACGGTGTATTTACCACTACTCCTGGAGAGTTGACCAACGATTTCTTTGTCAACTTACTAGATATGAACACAGAGTGGACAGCTACTTCTGAAAATCAATTAGAGTTCGTTGGAAAAGACCGTTCGACAGGTGAAACCAAATGGACAGCAACACGAGCTGACTTAATTTTTGGTTCAAACTCAGAGTTAAGAGCTTTAGCAGAAGTATATGCAAGTTCGGATGCAAAAGAAAAAATGGTAACTGACTTTATCGAAGCGTGGAATAAAGTGATGAACGCCGACCGTTTTGAATTGAATTAGTAGCAATTAATTTATTCTTCTTTTTAAAAGCGGCTTGAATTGATTCAAGTCGCTTTTTTTTATTTATTTAGCTTTGGGTAAGTTCAATTATTAAAATCTTTAATTTGAAGTTTGTTAATTATTAATCTCGAATGAAATATCAGAAGAAGTTTATCACCCTATTATTAATCGTTACTAGTTTCTTGCCTGCATTTGCATTAGAATATGAAAAACAGACTAGTAAATTTCCTGATACACTGCGCATCGGAATTGCCGGCAGTGAACCGTTCATATTCTTAAATGATATTGAACCAAAAGGAATTGCGATCGAAATTTGGGAGGAATTAGCTCAAGAGAACAACTGGGAGTATAAGTACAAACCATTTTCAAATGTAGAGCATGCATTAAAGGAACTAGATAATAAACACATAGACATACTAGTTGGACCTATTAGTATTACATCTGATCGCTCCACTTCATTTAGCTTTTCACAACCATTTTATAATTCAAGTCTTGCAATACTTTCAAAAGTTCAGGATAAAACACTATGGGAGAAAATCAAGCCTTTATTCAGTCTTAAATTATTAGGAGCTGTAGGTATTTTCTTGACAATTTTGGCGATTGTAGGCACATTAATATGGTTGGCAGAGAGAAGGAAGTCTCCAGACCAATTTCCAATAGAATGGTTAGGCGGAGTTGGCACTGGAATGTGGTTAGCAATTGTGACCATGACCACAACAGGATATGGAGACAAAGCTCCTATAACTCCATTAGGTAGAATAATTACAGGAGCTTGGATGATCATCTCTATTTTATTTGCCACCTCTATGATTGCCGGAATAGCAAGTGTTTTAACAATTAGCACTATGAATAACACTCCTTATTCTACTATAGAACAGTTAAATGGACATAAAGTAGCAACAATTAAAGATTCTCCATCAGCAGATTTTTTAATTAAAAATAAAGTGTCAGTAAAAGCAGTAGATAATTTGGAAAAAGCAATTAGCGAATTAACCAATTCAAAAGTTGATGCAGTAGTTTATGATCGCCCACAACTACTTTATCATTTAAAAAACTACCCTAACGATAATTTGTTAATTTCAAAGGCTGAATACTACAAACAAGGATATGGTTTCGCATTTAATATAAATGATTCATTGACGCATGAAGTAAATGTTGCCTTGCTATACTACGCTGAATCACAAGAAATAAATCGAATTATACACCACTACTTGCAGAAAGACGAATAATGAAAGGTTTTAAGTAAGGCCAAATTTACTTCGAGCCACATTATGGAATTATGTTGATTTATTAAATTATTAGTTAATCAGCTGTCCAACAAAGTTAAAAATGAAACGCAGCTTTATTCTTATACTCGTTCTTCTTATAGGTCACATTACAATTGGACAAGTGAGGGCAGTTATTCTTGATAATGAAACAAGAAAAGCAATACCCTATGTTAATATTTGGATTGAAAATGAAGCTATAGGTACATCTTCTGATGAAAAAGGTCATTTTATTATCAACGATCAATTAGCAGATCAGATTATTGTATTCTCAGCTATTGGATATGAAACAAAAAGAATAAAAGCCGTTTCAATAAAAGAATCTGTTGAGTTAACTCCAAGAAGTGTTTCCATAAAGGAAGTAACAATTAGTGCAAATCAAGAGCCCGAAACAATAACAATTGGATCATTTAAACAATCAAAAATCAACTGTTACTTGCAAAACTCAACACAGCCATGGATAGTTACTCGTCACTACGAATATCTAGAACAATACAGCAAAACTCCGTATTTAGAAAAGCTTAAAATCAATACAATAAGCGAAACAAAAGATGCAAAATTTAACATTAGATTTTATGCAGTAGATTCAGCAGGAATACCTGAAAACTACATCTATGGTAAAAATGTCATTGCCACTGCGAAAAAAGGAGATCATATGACAGAAGTAGATTTATCCAATTTAAAAATTCTATTCCCTAAAGAAGGGTTCTTTATTGCCATAGAATGGCTGATCATTGACTCCAACAAGTATGAATTTACCTACAAAAATCGGGAGACTAAAGAGAAAGTAACTGTTATTTCTTATTCTCCTAAAATTGGCATAATTACTCATGATAAAACGAATAAAAATTGGTTTTTTAGTGAAGGTAAATGGCGTAATAGAGTTAAAATATGCAATTCTTTAAAAAATTATAATGACACATTTAATGCATTAGCGTTAGAATTAACTTTGAGCAATTAATAATTAAACGTTTTATAAATCATTTTACCACTTAGGTTTAATACTCATCATTTTATTTGGCTGCATTCACTCATTCAGCCTATCTTTGCGCCATGAAAAGTATCCACAATACAGCTTTTAAAATTGGCCTTCTAGGCGGTGGTCAATTAGGTAGAATGATGCTCCAAAAAGCATACGACTACAATCTACACATTTCAGTTTTAGACCCTAATCCACAGGCACCATGCCACCAAATAGCCAATGAATTTGTGGTGGGTAATTTTAAAGATTATGATACGGTTTTTGAATTTGGAAAAGACAAAGATGTTGTTACCATTGAATTTGAAGATGTCAACTCAGACGCATTACAAGCTCTAGAAGATCTTGGAGTAAACGTATTTCCGCAAGCGAAAGCACTCAAAACAATTCAAGACAAAGGACTACAAAAACAGTTTTTCACCCAAATTGGCGTTCCTACTTCACCCTATTTTCTAGCAGAAAATAAAGAAGAAATTTCCGCAAAAGCGACTAAATATCCACTCTTTCAGAAACTGAGAACTTCAGGCTATGATGGATATGGCGTACAAAAAATAACCGATGCAAATGATGTAAAAAATGCCATGGAAGGGCCATCTATGTGTGAGGAAGGCGTAGATATGGATAAAGAGTTATCGGTAATTGTAGCCCGCAACGAAAGTGGAGCGATAAAACAATTCCCTGTGGTTGAGTTGGAGTTTAACCCCATCGCAAACATGGTAGAATTCTTATTTGCTCCAGCAAACATTGCACGAGAAATAGAGCAACTAGCACAAGAAATAGCAGCAAAAATTATTTCTGAACTAGATATGGTTGGTTTGTTGGCGGTAGAGTTCTTTTTGAGCAAGACAGGCGAACTATTGGTCAATGAAATTGCTCCAAGACCACACAACAGTGGACACCAAAGTATAGAAGGAAACTACAGCTCTCAGTTTGATCAGCACATCAGGGCTATTTTAAACCTTCCTCTTGGTCATACCGGTATGACAAAACCATCTGTAATGATAAACCTGCTTGGAGAAGAAGGGTTTGAGGGTGATGCCATCTATGAAGGGGTAAATGAAATAATGGCATTGGAAGGTGTAAATGTGCATCTTTATGGAAAAACGAAAACAAAAAGTTTCCGTAAAATGGGTCATGTAACGGTGGTATCTGAGTCACTTGAAAAGGCCAAGACCATTGCGAAAAAAGTAAAAGAAACGATAAAAATTAAAGCATAATGAAAGCAGAAGTTGGTATAATAATGGGGAGCAGTTCTGATTTAAACGTAATGAATCAAGCAGCTGAAGTACTTAATGAATTGGGTGTTGGTTATGAAATCTCCATCGTTTCTGCTCACAGAACGCCGGAGCTAATGGTAGACTACGCAAAATCAGCATTAGACAAAGGCATTAAGGTAATTATTGCAGGTGCAGGCGGAGCAGCGCACTTGCCCGGTATGGTCGCATCCATGACTCCCCTTCCGGTGATTGGTGTACCTGTAAAATCGTCTAATTCAATTGATGGTTGGGATTCTGTTTTATCCATTCTACAAATGCCTGGAGGAGTTCCTGTAGCAACTGTGGCACTAGATGGCGCTAAGAATGCAGGAATATTAGCAGCTCAGATTATCGCTACTGCCAACCCGACGGTAATGACCAATATGATTACTTATAAAGAAAGCCTAAAACTGAAAGTGGCTAAAATGAATGAGGAATTGAAGTAATTGTTAAGTGTTAATGGTTGTGCTTCCCTAAATGACGTTGAACGTTTTAGTTAATAATTTACTTTCATTAAAGTATCTTGTCAGTTTGAGCTAAGTTGGTGAATGGTTAATTGTTAATAGTGATTTCTCGAATACCTTGTAAGTTGGGCGCAGTCGAAAACAGAGAAATGTTTCACATACCCCATTTCATAGCAATCAAAACATTAAAAGGTCAACTGATTAAACCTTTGTCTTATTCTGCTACAACGATCTGAATAAAAAAGGATTAGGTTGTTTTCAATCGGTTTAATTTATTATAAAAGCAGCAAATTATTGCATGAACATATTTATTAAGGTCTGTGTAAACACACTTATAAATTGATGGATTAATACAATTACTACATTAACCTATTGATAAAAAACCTACAAAGTAATTTACTACTCAGTTTTAAGGCATAGCGTTATGTGGGTGCCTTGCGTGTATGGTTCGATAAAAAGCATAAATCTCTTGTAAATCTTTGTCTATATTCCCGGTGGGATAAAATAAAGGACCAATACCTGCAACTTTCTTCTTATAATCTAAGTAGCCAAGCGCTATCGGAACTTTTGCCCCATTGGCAACATGGTAAAAACCTTTTCTAAATTCTTTAACCAAACTACGCGTACCTTCAGCAGGAATCATCGTAACCAACTCTTTGTTTTGACTAAACAAGTCAATAAGTATTTGCACCTTATTTCCTTTCGCTTTTGAGCGGTCAACAGGAATAGCTCCAATCGATGTTAAAATATGATTTAAAGGGAAAAAAAAGTAATCGTCTTTAATCAAAAACTTCACTTTAACTCGAAGAATATATAGAGCTGCGCGTGCATAAAGCAAGTCCCAATTGCTCGTATGAGGAGCGGCAATCAATACACAACGCTTAACATCAGGAGACAGGTTAACGGCAGTTTTCCAACCGGTAATTTTAAAAATAATAATGGATAGTAATCGCATAAAACAAAGATACCCACTGAAATTCAAAACTGTTCATGATTAATGAATTAATAATAACAGAAAGTTTATCCGGTAGGCACTAATTTTTTGTACTTTAGGATTTTGAATAAAAATAATGGTTTGAATCGAATACTTCTCATACTGTCTATCCTAACCCTCAGCTTAAGTGCTACGGCCCAGTTCAATACCCCGATTGGTGCAAGAGCCGCAGCAATGGGTAAAACGAGCATCAACCAGACAGATTTGTGGTCAGCGGAGAATAATATCGGGGCCTTGCCTTTTTATGAAAAATCTGCAGTAGGAGCTTATTATTCCAACGAATATCTTTCAAACGATTTGGCTAATAAAGCAATAATTGGGACGTATGCGTTAAAAAACTCTGGCATTGGTTTAAGCTTATCTCAATTTGGTTACAGCCAATATCAAGAGAATAAAATAGGTATCGGTTATGGCTTAAAACTAAGTGATAATTTTGGTGTTGGCGCACAATTAAACTACCTCAATTTAAGAATTGGTGAAGGCTATGGCAACAAAAATACCCTATCCGCAAAAATTGGATTATATGCCTTAATCAATGAAAACTTTAGTGTTGCCGCTACTCTAAATAACCCTACAAGAATCGGTTTAACAGAAGAATCAGAGGACCGACTGCCAACAGAATTACAGTTGGGATTAAACTATGAGTTTTCTAAAAAACTTAGAACAAGCTTACAAGTAAATAAAGACATTGATTATGACCCAAGCATTCACCTAGGGTTAGAATATCAAGCGATAGAAATTCTTTACTTGAGAGCTGGAATCGCGAATAAACCATCGCTGAGTACTTTCGGATTTGGACTATTTCTAAAAGATTTTCAATTAGATTTTGCTTCAAGCTTTGATTCTAACCTGGGGTTTTCTCCAATGATTTCATTGGCTTATACGTTTGATTAATGCAGAACAGTATTCGATTTATACTTTTTATTTTATCTGCTTTCATTGGAGTAACTTCCTTTGGACAAACCGATGATATTGAAAGAGAAAAGAACCTAATTGTAGAATCTCGAATAGAATTTCTTCTGGACAATAATGAAAGTGGTGAAGCAGACTACACCACACTTTTTGAGCAATTAGAGTTTTACTATCGCAAACCAATCAATTTAAACAGAACCGACTATGAAGAGTTGCAAACACTAGGGTTAATCAGTGACATCTTAATTAATAACCTACTTATACATCTCGAACAACACGGCAAACTTTTTACATTAGAGGAGCTACAGACTGTAAAAGGATTCGATAGAGAAACGATTCAGTTGATATTGCCATTTGTAAGCGTTAATAGCAATTTAGACTCTCCAAACGTAAGTTTTAGAGAAATTATCAATGATGGAGACAACCAATTGTTTATGCGCTACACTCGCATTTTAGAAGAACAAGAAGGTTACTCGGATATTTCTGATGAAGCGTTGGAAGAAAATGAGAATGCACGGTACCTCGGAAGCCAAGACAGGCTGTATACGCGGTATAAATTTACTTACAGCAATAATGTGAGTGCTGGTTTTACAGCAGAAAAAGATCCGGGAGAGGAGTTTTTCCAAGGGACACAAAAAGATGGTTTCGACTTTTACAGTGGTCATCTTTATCTCCAAAATTTTGGGGTAGTCAAAGAGTTGGCTTTAGGAGATTTTCAAGCACAATTTGGTCAAGGATTAACCTTTTGGTCAGGCTTAGCATTTGGTAAAACGGCCGATTTACAAACCATCAAAAGAAGCGCCAGAGGATTAAGACCATACACCTCCGTGCAAGAAGATCGGTTTATGCGTGGTGGTGGAATTACCTTACAGAAAGGTAATTTTGAGCTAACCGCTTTTTATTCTAGAAATAAAGTAGATGCCAATGTCACCGATACCATAGATGATCAAGAAACACTTGTATTTACGTCACTTGGAGAATCAGGGTTTCACAGAACACCTAATGAGTTAGACAATAAGAATAGAATTAAACGAACGTATTACGGAACTCATTTAACGTATAAAAAACGCAACCTAAACATTGGAATCACAGCAGCTAGGAGCGAATTAGAAGGTAATTTTCAACCCTCCTCTAGAATTTATAATCAGTTTAGTCGACTTGGAAATGAGAACACCAACGTTGGAGTCGATTACAACTATATCTATAAAAACTTTAACTTTTTTGGAGAAGTTAGCCAATCAATAGATGGTGGAATGGCCATGACCAATGGATTACTGGTTTACTTGGATCCCAAGCTCTCTTTAGCAGTGCAACAGCGTAAGTTTGATCGTGATTTTAAAGCATTTGAAAGCAACGCAATTGGAGAAAGTACTGCGAACAGCAATGAAGAAGGTATATTCATGGGAATCAATGCAAAACCATTTAAATCCATTACTATTTCGGCTTATTTTGATCGGTTTGTATTTCCTTGGTTACGATTTCAAGCAGATGGACCATCAAATGGTTATAGCTATTTAGCTCAAGTGACCTACAGTCCAAATAAAAAACTCAGCATGTATGGAAGAATAAGAACTCGTGAACGAGGGGCAAGCTATAGAGATGAAGGTGAAAAATTAGACCTTGTAGTCAATGAAAAACAACAAGCTTACCGCTATAACATCAGTTATCAAATTAACAAAGCATGGGATATTGACAGTAGAGTTGAATTCTCACAATATCAGCAAGGGGAACAACCAAAAGAGTTTGGATACTTAGTTTATCAAGATGTATCCTATAAAAGCTTAGGAAGCCCCTTTTCATTCTCCTTAAGGTATGCGCTTTTTGATACTGATTCTTACGATACTAGAATCTACGCATACGAAAACAGTGTGTTATATGCGTTTGCTATACCAGCCTATAATGGCAGAGGAACCCGCTTTTATCTATCAACAAAATATCACATTTCGCGAGGTATTGATTTATGGGTTCGCTATGCACAAACCTATTACACCGACCGACAAGTGATCGGTTCGAGTAAAGATCGAATAAATGGAAACACAAAAAGTGAAGTGATTGCACAGCTGCGATTAAAATTCTAATGGAGATAGTTTACAGAACAATTCACGCTGCCGATGATGCTGCATTGGCTGATATCATAAAAAGCACCTTAATAGAATACGATTCCGCTACTGACGGAACAGTATTCACAGATGATGGTACTAATGCCCTATCCACCACATTTACTGATGCTAGAAGTTGCTATTTTGTCGCTTATTTGGGTGAAGAACTATTGGGAGGAGCAGGCATCAACATACTTCCTGGTGAACCGGAAGAAGTCTGTGAATTACAACGGATGTTTTTAAAACCTTCAGCTCGGGGTAAGGGAATTGGGAAAAAGCTCATGCAGCTTTGCTTAGGTTTTGCAAAAGAACAAAACTACAAACTGTGCTATTTAGAAACCTTTCCTGCTCTAAAAGAAGCGATACATCTATACGAGAAAACAGGGTTTAAGTACATAGATTACCCAATGGGCAATACAGGACATTTTGCATGTACTACGCGGATGGTCTATGATTTAGATTAGAAATTTGATAACTCTAAACATTTTATATAAAGTATATTTACCTACTTTGCTGACTTAATAATATTTATAGTTTCAACTATTCCATTTAAATGAAAATTAAACTACACTTACTAATACTGCCTTTTGTCTTAAGTTCCTGCAGCGGATTCTACAAACCTGCTAAAATAAACTCTCCAATGCTTGAGAATAAAGGAGATGGTCATATCACTGCTAGTGCAGGGTCAGGTATCAACATCAATGGAAGTTATAGCCCTATTAATAAATTAGTTATAATCGGTAACTACCATGTTAGTAATACTGAAGAGTTTTCAAATAACAACCAATTAGGTTCAACTGCCTATAATAGTATACTACCAAACTATCAGTTTGAATTTGGTTTAGGTGTTTACGAGACAGCATTAAACGAAAATAAGTACATCGACTTTATAGGAGGAATAGGATTTGGAAAATCTGGCACTACAACTGACCTTAAATCATTTACTACCGACCCTTTAGTATATCAAACAGATTTTAACAGTTATTTTGTACAAACAACTATAGCTTCAGACATTACGAAAGATTTTATTTTTGCAGCTGGGGCTAAATTAACCTACCTTAATTTTACTGAGATTGAATATCCAACAGCATATTTTGGCGTAATTGAGGAATCTTTTTTCGCGAACAACCAGAAAGTCATTTTACAACCTTTCATTAATTTAAGGTATTCATTTGGTATTGTTGGCGTAAATACAAATCTAGGATTTGGAATTTCTCAAAATGATGACTTTTTCACACATAAAGGAATTGACTTCTCAGTTGGACTCCATTTAGATTTTGGGAAATTAAAGGAATATGCTAAGACTAACAGCGTACAATAGCTTAGATAGAAACAACATTAAGCCGTCAAGTATTTAGAGTTCGTTTTGTTCAGTTCATCCATATGTATACTTAAAAGTACAGCTTCAAAACACCTTATAAAATTAATCTAAGTACTAGTTAATATCTCTTGGTTTATTTAATTTTGCAATTTATTAAGCAAATAACAAATACAAGAATAAAATGGCTACAAACAGAACATTTACAATGATTAAGCCTGATGCAGTTGAAAAAAACTACATCGGCGGAATTTTAGACAAAATCAATGCTGCAGGTTTTAGAATCGTTGCAATGAAATATACCAAGCTTTCGAAAGAAGAAGCAGGAGAATTTTACGCAGTTCACAAAGAGCGTCCTTTTTATGGCGAATTGGTAGACTACATGAGCAATGGTCCTATCGTTGCTGCAATTCTTGAAAAAGACAACGCTGTAGCTGACTTTAGAACATTAATCGGTGCTACAAACCCTGCAGAAGCTGCTGAAGGAACAATCCGTAAAATGTATGCAGAATCTATCTCTGCCAATGCAGTACACGGATCTGATAGCGATGAAAATGCTGCAATTGAAGGAAACTTCTTTTTCTCTAATTTAGAGCGTTTCTAGCCATTGAAAATATTTTTTTAAAAGCTCTTTCTGATCTGGAAAGGGCTTTTTTTATATCTCTACGTTTCACTTTGTCGTGTTTAAGCTGTAACGAATATAAGTCTTAACGCCGAACTTTTTTCTGCACTTATCTCCCATTCCTTACCGTTTAGGTAAATTTGTGGCTTAATTATACTACACCATGGCTATTCCAATCGTCACGCTAAAGCGCAAAAAAGAAGCATCTATCCAACGTCAACATCCCTGGGTTTTCTCAGGAGCTATTGAGCGAATCTTAATCGATGAAGATCAAGAAGATTTGGCTGATGGAGAAATTGTAAAAGTGGTCGCCAATGATGGGTCCTTTTTGGCTTTGGGTCACTTTCATAACGGCTCTATAGCGGTTCGTATTTTCAGTTTTGAAGATGTTGACCCAACTGCTAAGTTTTGGGAAGTAAAGGTCAAAAACGCGATCACATACCGCAAAACAATTGGCCTTTTTGACTCAGCAGAGACCACGACTTACCGTCTAATTCATGCTGAAGGTGATGGCTTTAGCGGTCTTATTATCGATGTTTATGGCGATGTGGCCGTGTATCAAGCGCACTCCATAGGAATGCACAAAGTACGCAAAGAAATCGCCTCTGCCATTATTAGCGCTTCTGAAGGAAAGATAACAGCCATTTACGATAAAAGTGCGGAGACCTTACCGCCAGATTATGCTGCAACTATTGAAAACGGTTACCTGATCGGTGAGCATGAAGGCAAGCAGGTAGTAAAGGAACACGGCGTATTATTCGAAATCGATTGGGTGAGCGGTCAAAAGACAGGCTTTTTTATCGATCAGCGTGAGAATAGAAAATTGCTACAAAAATATGTTAGCGGCAAAAAGCTGTTGAATACCTTTTGCTATTCGGGTGGCTTCTCGGTTTATGCGCTAGAAGCAGGTGCTAAAGAAGTTCATTCTCTAGACAGCTCTGAAAAAGCAATTGTACTAACAGATAGAAATGTAGCAATCAATTTTGATAAAAAAGTCAACCACAAAAGCATCGTTGCTGATACCATTACGTTTTTGAATAAATGCGAAGAGGACTACGATGTAATCATCCTTGATCCGCCTGCTTACGCTAAAAATAGGAAGTCTTTGCATAACGCCATACAAGGATATAAGCGACTGAATGCACGAGCTTTTAAGATGATGAAAAAAGGAGGCGTATTGCTGACGTTCTCTTGCTCTCAAGTAGTTGATCGACAAACGTTTTACAATACCATTATGGCAGCAGCCATCGAGTCGGGCAGAAATGTACGCGTCATGGAGCATTTGTCACAACCTGCAGATCATCCGGTAAGCATGTATCACCCAGAGGGCGCTTACTTAAAAGGCTTAGTGGTGTATGTCGACTAAAGCACTCTCCACCATATCATTTAAGAATATTTGGTTGGTGAGTTTTCCCATTATTCTGAGCAATATTGCGCAGAATGTGGTCAATGTAACGGATACTGCTTTCTTGGGTCATGTTGGAGAAATAGAGCTTGGTGCTGCAGGTAATGCCGGCATCTTTTATTTCGTCATGGTCATGTTGGGCTTTGGATTTTCCGTGGGTTGTCAAATTCTAATTGGGCGACGAAATGGAGAAGGAAATTTCTTAGACATTGGGCGCCTATTCAATGTATGCTTATTTGCGTCATTGGGAATGGGTGTATTGATGTTTTTATTGCTGCGCTTTGGTTCAGCTAGTTTTTTATCCAACTTTACCGCCTCAGAGCGAATACTTGAAAATGCAGTGGATTATCTTAATTACCGATCCATTGGAATCATCTTCGTGTACATCAATGTGCTGTTTATGGCATTCTTCACGGGAATCACTAAAACGAAAATATTGATTTTCATCACCTTTGTCCAGTCGGGCATTAATGTTTTCCTCGATTATGGATTAATCTTTGGCAACTTCGGACTTCCTGAAATGGGCATAGAAGGCGCAGCCATTGCCTCTGTAATTTCAGAAGCAGCAGCCATGTGCTTATTTATCGTGTACACCTTCAAATTTGTAGACCTAAAAAAATATGGCTTATTTCAATTTAAACAATTGGATTTTATTGCTTTAAAGAAAGCATACACCATCGCCAGCCCGATTATGCTGCAAAATACCATTTCGCTCAGTTCTTGGTTCATCTTCTTTCTGATTATTGAACAAATGGGCGAACGAGAACTCGCCATTTCCCATATTGTTCGAAGTATTTACATGGTAATGATGATTCCCTTATTTGGTTTTAGTTCAGCCACCAGTTCGTTGGTCTCCAATGTAATTGGCGAAGGTGGCGTCAACTATGTCTATCGATTGGTGAAAAATATTGTACTGTTGAGCGTTGGTGCTACCCTTCTAATGATGGTCATCAATGTGCTTTTCCCCTTCCAAATTCTATCGATTTACACCCAAGATATCGACTTGATAGCAGCTTGCCTTCCTGTACTTCATGTAATTACGGCAACCATGCTTTTCTTTAGCATTGCATTCATCTTGTTTAGTGCCGTTACCGGAACTGGAAACACCTTGCATTCGCTGATTATAGAAGTCATCACGATTATTGCCTATTTGTATGTTGCCTACCTTATAGGTGTAAAATATGACTTTTCGATAGCCACCGTATGGTGCTCTGAATTCATCTATTTTGGTGGAATGGGAGTGCTTTCATTCTTGTACCTTTGGAAATATAAATGGCAGCAAAAAACAATTTAAACATGAACAACGACTTACGAATTGTATACATGGGAACGCCTGACTTTGCAGTTGCTCCGCTAAAAGCATTGATCGAAAATGGGTTCAACATTGTTGGGGTAATTACGGCACCAGACAAACCAGCCGGCCGAGGACAAAAGATCATGCAGTCAGCGGTTAAAAAGTATGCTGATTCACAACAAATTAAAACACTGCAACCAACCAACTTAAAAAGTCCTGACTTCATCGAAGAGCTAAAGGGATTAAATGCGAACTTTCAAATCGTTGTGGCCTTTCGCATGCTGCCCGAGGTTGTTTGGAATATGCCGGAGCACGGCACCATGAATTTACACGCTTCCCTTTTGCCGCAGTACAGAGGGGCTGCCCCAATTAATTGGGCCATTATAAATGGAGAAAAAGAAACAGGTGTTTCTACTTTTCTGCTAAAACATGAGATCGATACCGGAGATTTATTGGAGCAAGAGAAGGTCGAAATTACGCCAAATATGACCGCAGGAGAGCTGCACGACATACTCATGGAAGTCGGGGCTAGATTAGTAGCAAAAACGACAACAGCAATCGCAAATGGCAGCACCAACCCAAAACCACAAGAGGATTTGGAGTTAAAAGCTGCACCAAAGATCTTCAAACCAGATTGCAAAGTGGATTGGCAAAAACCCATTGATGAAATACACAACTTCATAAGAGGACTAAGCCCCTACCCTGCTGCGTGGAGCGAGATCATAGCCAAAGACAGCGGCAAAAAACTGACGTTTAAAATTCAAGAAGAAAATAAGGTACTTGAAGCGCATAACCATGCTGTAGGAACTCTGGTAACAGACGATAAAACGGAGCTTAAAATTGCTGTGAACGGAGGCTTTATTGAACTGAAGAAAATACAACTAGCAGGTAAAAAGGCAATGGACGTCAGTGCGCTTTTAAATGGGTTTAGCTTTGCGGAGTATCGGTTAGAGGATTAAAGCATCAGCATATTGGAAATAACTAGACTTTTAGAGCGGTTTTTTATTTGCAGGTGCTTTTACATTTCTATTTGAATTGATTTTTGATTGATCAGCTTTTTAAATTCATTTTTCAAAGGATCTGGTAAAAAACTATCGTCTATAAACTTTGCCCACTTAGGAAGTAGCCTCTTATACTTTTTAAAAATATTTTCGATTACCTTCTGATCAATTCCGGCTCTGTTCATGGCGATTTCAAAATCTTCCCTTTTAATTTTTTTCTTCTTTCCATTAAGATTCAAGGCTAGGTCTTCATCATCTCCTTTTACGACCAATTCAGACGCAACTAAATCATAAGCAGGACACAAGTCATAATTCAAATTTCTTTTCAATAAAGAGAAGTTTTTTAGATGCATATCATTGTTGCCAGTTAAATAACTGAAAAGCACAAGTTCATAATAATCTGTAACATCTAAACCAGGGTTGGTTGTATATTTTTTAATTGCTTTAGCAACTTGTTCATAAGATCCTTTGTATTTATGCTCGGTTAACCTTTCAGTTAATTGACACATATCCTCCATATGATTTTTTTTTCCATTTCTCCGATCAACTCTTTTGGTGATATAAGCTAGTTGCCCTGATTTTAGCTTTATTAGAGAATGTTGGACAGTTTTAATCTTACTAATCTCAGCTAAATGCATCGTTAAATCTTCAATTTCAGGAAGATTAGAATATAAGCTGGTTTGAGGTTTTAAAATATACTCGCCAGATAATCCAACAATTGTAAATCGTTCAGGTGCATCTATTTCATTTCTTAATCCAAGTGAAAGTTTTGGTTGAACACCAGTAACGGTTCTTTGACTTTTTATTACTTGTTCTGCCAGTTCCAATATTTGATCTTCGGTAAAATCTAAAATGGGAGGAGTAGAAGTTCCGTAAAATGTTTTACTGCATTTTGGGTGGTAACCTTCAGTCCCAGCTTGCGTTTTCAACTCTGTTGAAAAGATTTCTTTGTAACAGTAAAGACATTTGTTTTCCATGACATTAAATCGCTTCTATTGATACGGCCCCGATGCAATCCTGACAGACTTTCAATAGTATTTCCATTCTATCCCTAGGGTTTAATTTCCAATTTTTTTGAACGATATCCAACAACCACCCCTCCGGTATTAATCCATCAAAAAAAGGAAACATTGTTTTGCTTTCAAATGCTAGGTGTGTTAGAGGCAAGGTTAAGCTAATAGGTTCAGCTTCCTTTAACTTTAGATAAGTTTGGTCATATTGAAAATGAAATCCGTTTTCATCTTCAGTAAGTATACCGGCCATTCTTTCATACATATATACTTTAGCTTTCTTCATTCCTTTCTGATTGAATTGGACCAAGTTCATGACCAAATAAAGATAACACTTGATTCACTTTATCCATTTGCAAACTTTGCTTTCCTTGTTCAAGATCTCTTACAAACCTTAGACCCACACCTGCTTTGAACGATAGATCCTCTTGGGTTAATCCAAGAAATTTCCTTCTTTGCTTTACAAATTGACTTAGTTTATTCATTCTAATTATACCTTTTCAGGTATAAATATATGAATTTACGCTACAATTATACCATTACGGGTATAAAAAATATTATTAGTAGCAGTATTATACCATTACGGGTATAATACAGATAACATTAGGGTGTCGTATACCTGAAGGGGTATAATTCAATGCTTGTCAAGCTTCATGAGTTACAAG
Organism: uncultured Acidiluteibacter sp.; assembly: GCA_965660325.1. GTDB lineage: Bacteria > Bacteroidota > Bacteroidia > Flavobacteriales_E > Vicingaceae > Acidiluteibacter. Next base: position 2,900 of record CBFHZL010000045.1, on the reverse strand, counting down.
AATTAGCAGAAATCCTGTTGGATCGGAATAGATGTGTATTCTCTGATATACAAATTTCGCTCGCAAATTATAGGGAGCACTTTTTACAGCGACCAACTTATCAAACTGCTTTAAATCTGATTTGATAAAAATATTTGAGACTTAGTCATTTGCCAAATGAACCACACTTATTGTTTGGGAGCATCATTAATTGCCTCTTTTTCGTTTATTTTCTTATACTCATAAGTTAGATTCCTATCATCACCGCCGGCCATTATAATTGCAGCTCCACCATTCTCAGTAAACTCATCAATTATCAGACTACTATCCCTTGCAGAAATTCTAATCTGTTGATTGTCAAAAAACCAAAGAATGGGTAAGATCGGTACTATCAAATAGTTCTTTTTGGCTAAAAAGCAAGAATCGGTTAAAGTTCCTTTGATTTTCTTTTTATCAATCATTACACCATCCTTCACTAAACGAGCCTGAATGTATTTTTTCTCTATTTGCAAATTAACCAAATGACCATCATTCTCAATTTTTGACCGTCTCTTAATACAATTCCATAAATCTTGATTGCCAAATGGCGATAAGATAGATGCGTTCTCGTACACACCCGTAATACCCTTTGAGTCAACGATATTATTAGGTAAGCAATGAAAAGTTGATTTGCATTGAATAAATAGTGTTGAAATCAGTAAGATCAGAATGACCGATAAAACGCTAGTTCTCATTTTGTATATTTTTCATTTACATAGCTGTTCCACAAGAACGCATCTAGCGTCGTATGAGTTGGGTAATCGTAATTTAATAGGATACACTCTCTTAAATCATATGAAATTGTATCGTATAATTCTATTTTGATTGAATCAGATAAGGCATAAGTGTTTCTATTAGAACAGGCGATATCAAACAGGTAAATCTCTGCAGTATAGTTCTCTCCTTTCTCTAACAATATGCCTGAAAGCAGACATTTAGTAGCACAACGTTTATTCCACAGAATAATACCTAAAGTATCCGATACAGAAATGAAAGTTGTTTTATAATCGTTTAATATGGAGTCTTCATTATGCCGAATTCTGTTATCCAAACGAAAATGAGTGCTTTGAGAGGAAATTTCAAAGGAATACTGTCCTAAAAGCTGCTTATAATATTCCGCTTCTACTCGAACATTTACAGGTATACTATTGAGGTGTTTATAATAGCTTCTAAAAATTACCCGACGTGTTGTAGAAGGCTCTTTAATTCCATATTCAAAAAAGTCATTAATGAATGGAGGAGCGTCAGAACTAAATCCACCATTACTGAATCCATTATTATATTGGTAATTAAGTTTCCATTTAAATAGTAAAAATTGACCAATTGAATGTTCTAACTTAATTGTAGCAATATCAATAGGAAGATTCTTAATTTCCTGTTTAAACGACTCCTCTAATATAGAATCAAGTTGAGTAAAACCACCTTCTAAAGTTATGGGAGGACTTACCTTTTTCACAGTAATTACAGATGGTCTAAACTGCGCAAAACCCGATAAACTAAATAAAAGCATTAACGTAAATATCCAAAACTGTTTCATAAAGCTATCTTTTATTAATCGGCTCATTGTTTTTTAAGGGTCAACGTTAAGAATATGGGGCGTTGGGCATTTCAAGGCTCTAAAATTCCAATTTTACACATATGTTCTTAAATGTAATCATTTTCAGATTTAGCACTTTCTGCCCAATGATCTATATTTAGTGTTGGCGTGTCGTTATTTGTTATTTTCTTCTTCTTGTTTCTTCTTTTGTTCTAACTCTGTCTCTGTTAGAGGAACTTCCATTAGAGGACTGTGATTAATCTGCCCGTTATCTAAGTATTTAAGTATATATCCATATCTCACCGGTCCATTAGATCTATTTAGCTTGGAAGCTATCAATTGAATGTAATCCATGTCAGGAGTTGTCTGTACAAGGTCTAAAAGTTGCTTACCAATTTTTGTAAACACTAACACTTGTAATTGTTGTTGAGGTTTGTTTTCTTCCTTTTGCTGTATTACAATCATGTTACCAACAATAAAAATGGTTTGTCTAGATTGACTGTCCGTTTTTGCAAGTTCAATTTGTAGGTCATTGGCAGTAAGAAAACCGAGCTCTTCTAATAGAAGTCTATCATTGAAGTTTAGCCCATATTTTTCTTCCAACAACTTTTCATTTTTGAAATTGAGAATAAAGCAGTTGTCGCCTGATTTAACATGCAATGAGGCGAATTTCATAAACACCTGAGCTTCTTCTTTAGATAGATTACGGAGTATGTCAAGTGTTCTTAATGAAAAAGATTTGGGTCTTTTCACTTCTCCTGCAAGAATTCTAGCCCAAAGCTCTTGCATTTCTTCGTTCGAAATATCTTCTGCGTATGAAAAGAACCTAGACGTCCAATCTTCATCAACTGGTTCATCGGATACTTTACTCTCATTTTCTAAATTTTCTGCGGCTTTTTGAGTAATATTTTCAATATTTTTCTGCTTCTTCTGCTCTTGAAATTCAACTCTATTTTGTGTCCTTTCTTCTAATGTCAATTCGTTTTGCAAGGTCTTTTCGTCTAAAGACATCAAGCTTAATTTTTCATCATCAAAACCTATTTTCTTTAAATTCTGCTGATTATCTTTAATTGCTTCTGCTATGACCTTTATTTCATATGCCTTTGCATCGGCAGTTTTTTTAATCAAATAAGGCTTACTCATAGCACCAATGCCTTGAGAAACCACTTCAATAAGCTTTTTTAATGGCTCGCTAAGTCCTGCTAAGTCTTTTATTTCCATATAGTCTCTCTGTGTTTTTCTAATGCACGCCAACATCCATATAAAGCGAAAGGTACGTTTATCTCACTTATATCTGCCGGTTGATTTTTTTATTAAAACTTTAGTAATCAATTACAAAACCATT
>CBFHZL010000044.1:0-19529 GCA_965660325.1 uncultured Acidiluteibacter sp. | reverse complement strand
ACTATCTCTGTAAAAAATATCCGTTAATTGAATAGCTCCATCTAAGTTATCTAACTTGTCTCCTATTAAGTTAATATCTGCTGTAGCTGATACAACCACATTAGTATCCAAAGAGTTAATTAACTTTAGTTGAGAAAGTTTAGCTTTATTAATATTCGCTTTAAAATTAAAGATAGGAAGCGTACCTGCAAGATCTACTTTACCATTGAAATCAAAGTCAATATTCTCATCTTCAACAGAAGCAATTCCATCAAATAACTGATTTTTATACAATCCCCTTAAATCAATATTTTTATAAACATAACCCTCTAAACCAATACTAGCTATATTTCCATCAATCGACAAGTCGATAGAAGCTAAATCAAGTCCTGTACCCGATATATTAGCGCTTAATGTTGCTTTTTGAACCTGTTTAGAAATGCCGAACGTTTTTCCAATATCAAATCGACTTAAGGCTATTTTTCCGGTATATGCAGGAGTCTGGTTTTCATTTTTAAAAGATACATCTGTAATTAACTTTCCGACTTCAGTTTGCAATTCTCCATATGCTACAAAATCAGTTATAAACCCGGTAAATGAACCGTTAAAGTCCATCCTTCCGAGCGATTCTAACTCTTTTGGAACAGATAAAAACACATTAGCATCAAAAGGATAAAGCGGGAGTCGTTCAAGGCTAGCTCTATTTGTCTGTAAAGACTTTATTTTCATGTAAATAAAGGTTTCTTCAATTTCGGGCAGTCCTCTTAAATCAAAGTCTCCACTTAAGTAGGTGTCTGATAATAAATGAATAACAACATCCCTTCCCTTAAGGTTTGCAACTGTACCACTTACATCTCCTTCCAAAAAAACTTTCTCTTTAATTCCTTTTAGACTAGAAGCAAAATAGGCGATATCCTCAAAAGCAGCAACTGTTTCATCAAACGTTACATTCATCCTAACTGCCTCTATAAATGAAGCGTAGCTCTTAAAGTCGTCCATCTTAAATGACAAATCAGCATTTACATTAGATAATGGAGTTTCAATCCTAAGGTTATTCACTTGGGTTACTGACGCATGTACTTTAGCATCACCACTTAAATTATGTAATACAAAACCGCTCTTTTCTTCAAAACGAAGGCCTTCTACTTGTGAAAAAATAGTATCCTCATCCATCCTTAACTGATCAAATGTCCCATAGACAGCGGTAGCATCAATATGGCTAAAATCCACACCATGACTAGTATTTAGTGCTCCTTTATCATTATATTTAAAATGAGCATTGACCAGTTTTATTCGATCTGCTTCAACTCTCCAGCTTGGTAAAGTTGTGGTGTCTATCTCGTTAGTTGGTGGATTAAAGTATTGAGCTATAAAATCATAATTGGCTCCCGCAGAATCAGCCCAAGTCGTGAGGTTGAAATAGGCATCCTCCAAATTCAATGAATTTAAAGCTATCACCCTATCATCTCGTTGTAAAACCTTTAGATCTAAACCAAACCTACCTGCATAAAGCAAGGTATCATCATCCAAATCTTTTATCAGAAGATCTTCAAGTACAACCGTTTTAAAAAAATCAATATCGATTCGATTCAATGAAACAGTCGTATTCAATTCCGTAGAAAAATAAGCGGCCACCCTTTTAGTCAGAAAAGTTTGAACGGTAGATGTTCTCAAAAGTAAAAGCAACAAGACGACCAAGAGGAGTATTCCTCCTAACCACTTAACTCCTATTTTTACTGCTTTTTTAATACTTTTGATGTTTTAAAAATGATTGCACAAATTTCAACAAAATAGCACTTTATGTCGACAACTGCACCGATTATTTTAAGCATTGAATCATCTTGCGATGACACTTCTGCTGCTATACTCAAAGGCAAGCAGTTACTGTCAAACATAACTGCTAACCAAGAGGTGCATAAAGCCTATGGTGGTGTGGTTCCTGAGCTTGCTTCTCGTGCACATCAGCAAAATATTATTCCTGTTGTTGAACAAGCTATACGTGCTGCAAATATCAATAAAGATGCCATTGATGCAGTAGCATTTACACGCGGTCCTGGACTATTAGGTTCACTTTTAGTCGGTACTTCTTTCGCTAAATCTTTTGCAATGGCTAGAAATATTCCCCTTATTGAAGTGAACCACATGAGAGGACATATTTTAGCCCACTTTATAGAAGATGAACATCACTTAAAAAAACCGAAATTTCCATTCTTATGTCTTACTGTTTCAGGCGGCCACACTCAAATAGTAAAAATTTCTAACCCTACTACTTTTGAAGTAATAGGGCAGTCCATAGATGATGCTGCGGGCGAAGCTTTTGATAAAATTGCAAAAATTATGGGATTGCCTTACCCGGGTGGTCCGCTGATAGATCAATATGCAAAAGATGGAAACCCAAAACGATTTACGTTTACTCACCCTAAAGTAAATGAGTTCAACTACAGCTTTAGTGGATTGAAGACTGGTGTTTTGTACTTCTTACAAAAAGAGATAAAAAAGAATCCTGATTTCATCGAAGAAAACTTAGCCGATTTATGTGCCTCTATTCAGCATACCATTGTTAGTATTCTTGTAAAAACATATCAAAAAGCCGCAAAGACAGAAGGAATTAACCAATTGGCCATTGCAGGAGGAGTTTCTGCAAACTCTGGTTTAAGAACCGCTTTAAAAGAACTTGCAGAACAGCACCAATACGAAGTGTTTATTCCTCCATTCGCATATTGCACTGATAATGCAGCAATGATTGGAATAGCCGGATATTTCAAATATTTAAAAAATGACTTTGCTCCGTATTCTATTTCGCCAAAAGCACGCCTAACTGTTGATTCGATTTAATAAAAATTGAACCGATTCATTTAGTGCTTTAAGCGTCTCTTTCGGCAACTCTTCTTCCGTATATGGATGAAAGCCATTAAACGTGTGATTAGCTCCCTTGATTAATTTTAATACCGCCTTTGGGCAGTTTTTCTGTAGTAATTCAGCATCCTTAGTGGAGACAGTTTCATCATCTTCACCGTGTATTATCAAAAAAGGAATGATCAATGACCTTGTTGCTTTCAGAATGTCTAATCGACTTTTATGCCGAATATAATCTTCATAAAATTGGTAAAACTGAGGCAAATTTTGTTTCGTCCGACCATTTAAAATATATCGAACACCAGTAAGCTCCCATGTTTTTATGGCTTTATAATCAGGCATTCTACTTTCAAAATCCGCTACCGAGGCCAAGGTAATAAGCTGGGAAACACGTTCATCTTCTGCTGCACCTAGGATAGAAATACCTCCTCCACGGCTATGACCTAAAAGTGTCAACGAATTATAGATTAATCCTTCACGGTCGATATAATCGATTACACACGACAAATCATTTAACTCAGTCGATAAGTTATTTTCTCCGAAAGCATTTTCATCAGGAAAGTCGATTGGTTGATCTATAGTTCCACCATTGTAGGAAAAATTAAACTTGATAAAGCAAAACCCTTTATCGACAAAATAATCAGCAATATGATTGAAAGTTCCCCAATCTTTAAAGCCTTTAAAACCATGTAAAAATAATACCGTTCCATAGACAACATTTTTAGGCTTTTGTATGTCTACAAGAAGTGGTCGTTGGCGACTGCCATCGATCGATACCGTTGTTACTTGCTTATTTTCATGTGTCATAGTGTCGATTTGCTTAATTTTAGATTTTAAATTGAATATATGAAAACCATACTTCCACTTTTCTTTTTATTGATCGGCGCTGCATCCTCAGCTCAAATAAGCTATGGAGAATATCCATACATCCTAAATGCTGAATCTTTCCAACAAACAAAAGCACTTAATTTAGTAACACCAAACATAGATTCCCTAAAAGCTGAAGACGAAATTACAGATAACTACAAAGATATTCCATGGAGATTTGGTGCAGTTGTTTCTGACCGTATTGATTTCTTTACCGCTGCTGATCGCAAAATTTTATCGGATGGAAACATTCAGTACCGTTTAAAGGTATCATCTAAAGATGCAGTTAGTCTAAACATTAACTATAGCGATTTTGATTTAAAAGAAGGTGCTGAATTATACATACACAACAGCGATTTTACAGAGACTATTGGAGCATTTACACATCAGAATAATCCCAATAAAAAAGCTTTCGCTACTACCCTAACTTCAGGAAGTTCAGCTACTATAGAAGCACTTATTCCTGCTGAAATAGATGGTGAGTCAAAGGTAATTATATCTTCCATTGTTCATGGATATAGAAGTTTACACGATAAGGCTGCGTCTTTTGGAAGTTCAGGAAATTGTAACATTGATGTAAACTGCAGCGAAGGCGATAAGTGGCAAAGTGAAAAACGAAGTGTAGTTTTAATATTGAGAAGTAATAACTCTAGATGGTGCACCGGTGCACTAATCAATAATGTAAGACAAGACACTACGCCTTATGTGTTAACAGCCAATCACTGTGGACTGAATGCAGGGTCATCGATTTTTATTTTCAATTATGAAAGCGCTGCTTGTTCGCCAAGAACAGACGGGCCCACCAACCAGTCAATCGTAGGGTCTACCTTTAGAGCAAGTAATTTTAAATCTGATTTTACTTTGTTTGAACTATCTAGCACACCGCCTGCTTCTTATAATGTTTTTTATTCTGGTTGGGATGCCACCGGTGTTACACCAAAAAGTGGAACAGGAATTCACCATCCACGAGGTGATGTAAAAAAGATATCACATGATTTAGATTCATTAAAGTCGGATCAATATAATGGCGCTACTCTACCTGACGGCCATTGGGAAGTTTCTGATTGGGATAACGGCACCACAGAGCCAGTTTCTTCCGGATCTCCACTTTACAACGAACGACACCGCATTGTTGGTCAACTGCATGGTGGTCAAGCTGCTTGTGGTAATGATCGTCCAGATTTTTACGGGAAATTTTCAAACTCTTGGGACTATGACAGCCCCGCTAACCAGCAATTAAAAAGATGGTTAGACCCTGATACGTCCAATACACTAATCATAGATGGACTAGATCCAAACCCTGCAGCTTTCGCTAATGACCTTGAGCTATTAGGGTTTGATGGTTCATATACTATCCAGTGTGGGAATCAGTCCTCTGCACCTTTACTAGTTGCGAATAGAGGAAATGCAGTGATCAACTCTTATGAATTGAGCTATAGCATAAATAATGGATCTGCAATTACGGTAAATTTCAACGATACTATTCAGAGAAATCAGGTGGTTGAAGCACAATTACCTCCAATTATATTCAATAATGGAGTAAATGATATGTTGATTTATGTTAGCCAGGTAAATGGTTCTATTGACCAATTTGCCAGCAATGATTCATTAACAACAAGCCTAAATGCGTTTATTCCGTCAAAAACAGTGGAGCTCACGTTTAAAACAGATGATTATGGGTCAGAATTGAGTTATCAACTATTGGACGCCACCGGAAACACAGTTTTTTATAATAACGGTTCATTTGATAATGTAACGGGAGGACAAACATTCAACTATGACTATTGCCTTTCGGATGGATGCTACACATTAAAAATTGACGATCTAGCAAACGACGGTTATTGTTGCTCCTTTGGTAATGGATATTCACTAATTACCTTTAATGGAGATACGTTATTATATGATAATGCATTCAGCACAGGCAACCAATCGTTTTCATTCTGTGTAACTGATTCTTCTACTAATATTAAGGAACAAAACTTAGAAAATCAGCTAAGCATTTACCCTAATCCTACCAATGGATTAATATATATTTCTAATGAAAATAACATCGCTCCCTTCCGTTTCGAACTATATGATGTAAATGGTCGTGTGTTATTACAAGACGAGGCAAAACAAAACGTCATCGATATTTCTCAAGCAAAAACTGGCATTTACTTTTTAAGGGTGACGACTAATAAAGGAACAATTATAAAAAAAGTAGTAAAGCGTTAATTCTTACTTACTTTGGTACATCTTACTAGAAGACCTTACCTTTTGCCCTTTTTTAGAAGAAGTACAACTAGAAAAGGTAAGAGCGATCAAAAGAAAGCCTGCTACTACTAAAACCGATTTTTTATTTTCCCCAAACACCATTGTTTCTATCTTTTGGATTTCCCATTCCACTCTTAGACTTAACACGATACGAGCTTTTACTACCTGAACTACATGAATTCAAGATCATTGGACCGGCTATAATGCTTATTGCTAAAACGAATATTCTAAAAGTTTTCATTTGTTTCAATAATAGGTATGATTATTAATAACCGAAAGATAATATAAAATCAGTAGTAGCTAAAAGAAATGACTCATATTTTTTTAATGCTTAAAGCTTCGACCTTCACTATCAATTATTTTCGAATTAGTGACTCGATTCAACATAATTTAAGAAACTGAAAAGGGGAGCATAAAAAAAGGGGAAGCACGAATGCCTCCCCGATCACTATTATCTAGTTGGAGAGATTATTTTATAGTTGTTGGGAAACTAATTTCAACATCTGTATCTCCAGGTGCGCAAGATCCATCTTTTACTCCAGGTTGATGACGAAGCGATACTTTTAACGTACCACTATCTACATTAGTTGTCATATCAGTTTTAAAGGTTACCTCTAACCCTACAGGATACTGACCGTCAGTGTCAGTAATCGTATACATTAAACTTGGTAAACCAAGAAGATCATAACAAACTAAATGCTCATCATCTTCCATCTTAACTTCTGTAGTAATATCTTCTACGTCATTTGGATTGCTCTCATCTAAAAAACTAATATTCATATAATAGGTAGTCCCTTTATTAAGTGAAATGGAGTCAAAAACAGTAGGTCCGTTCCCTCCTTCTCCATCAGGGTCTCTAAAGGCAAATGTTAAAGTATCCGTTACCATTGCAGAATCAATAAATGACAATTCAACTGAGGTAATCAATTCTCCCTCATGTTCGTGTCCATGATCATGATCATCATCATCATCTTTTTTACACCCTGTAAATACCATAGCTACTACTGCTACAATTAGTGATATGCTTTTAAATTTAATAGTCATCTTATTTGTTTTTTGTTGTGTTAATTAAAAATGGTAACCGCAAGTTAAAGGACACATTTCGTCCCATCTCATCTGCATAATAGCGGAATCGATTCATGTAATCGCGGTAAACCGTATTGGTTAAATTTTCTACAGATACCCCAACAATCAAATTATACTTTCCTACTGAAAGGGTACTTCCCACTGAAATAGAAAGCAATGTGTAAGCTGATGGTGCATCTGCAAAGTCTTCGTCTAATGGAACTCTTTTCTGCTCAAAAACGTGATTCATGCCAATTTGGAAGTAAGGATTATAAAATACTTCCGAAGAGTTGAATGTATACCTTAATCCACCTGACAAGCGATTGGCCGGCATAAAAATTAGTGGTTTATTTTCGCTCGTATTTTGCGCATATAAATAGCTTCCTTTTATATCTAGTCTTAATTGTTCTGTTAATAATTGATTCATTCCAATATCAATTCCACCTAAAAATGCATCGGTTTGCTGCTGCTGATAAACGGGAAAAGCTCCTCTAATGGTTAGCGCAGTTTCTTGTGGCTGCAAGTAGATAAAGTCGGTGACCCAATTACCATATACCGTAAAGTCAAAACTTGTTTTCATATTATCAGCTGTATAATTGACCGATCCGCTAATCTTCTGTGATGACTCCGGATTCAAGTTGGCATCGCCATACTCTATGGCAGCTACTCCGTGGTGTATCCCATCACTAAATAATTCATTGATACCCGGCGCACGCTGAGCAAAAGTGTAACTTAAACCAAAATCAACTCTTTTCAATCGGTCATAAATTGCTTCTGCCGTAACCGCTGGGATCAAAAACTGCTTTTGAACATCACTCACTTGATTCTGCTCCACGATTTCTGCATCATAGTTTTTCTGCTCTACTCGAGCCCCTAAGCTGTATGACCAAAAAGCCCTTTCGTAAGCAAGTGCAGCATAAGCACCCAGGCCAGTTGACGTATATGCAGGAATAAAGCTTCTTCTACCTTTTAATCGGTTTATTTGAGTAATACCGTTTATTCCCGCTTCATACTGAAGGTTGCCCTTTTTCTTCGCTTCGTAAATAAGAGACGCAGTATACGACTCTAAATTTAGCGCAAATTCAGGACGACTTCCATCATTACTAAAACCACGTGGCAAATGCTTGTCGTACTCCTCTCGCAGGTTGAACTGACGAGCAAGTACCACTTGCCATTGTCCATTATCCGTACCTAAAACATTCTTCCACTGAATAGTTTCATGCTCTACATGCTGATAAGGTCTCTCAATATCGTAGCTAAAGTCACCTTTATCTTCAGGTCGAGGCTCTTCACTATCAATAGCAGTCTGCAAGTCGGTGAGGTTGCCAATATGAGCACCTGAAAAAACACCAATGTCTGAATTGAACTGACTGTAATGCACTGTACTCTCGAACTTGTCTTTTCGGTAACCAACTGTCCAAGAGTAATTATACTCCTCCATCGCTGTATTATTTAAGTAATAACGAGGTGTTTTAACTGTACCGGCTTTTTTAATGCTTCCTTGAATACCAAAAATCCAATTATTCAACCGCTCGAAACCTCCATTTAACTTAAAAGCAGCCAATCCACTCCGATTGTTGGTTGCACCACCCAAGTATAGCTGACCATTTAAACGTTTATAGTTAGTCACACTCTCAGGTAAAGCAATAACAGTGCCTCCAATAGCGCCTGAGCCATATCGAAGCGCAGAAGCTCCCTTTACAACAACCAACCTTTCTGAAGCAAAAGGGTCTATCTCAGGAGCATGTTCAATGCCCCAATTTTGACTTTCTAAAGCTACATCATTATTGACCATAGTAATGCGATTACTGTGCAATCCATGAATAACAGGCTTGGCCACATTGGTGCCAGTTTGCAACAATGAAACACCATTTACTACAGAAGATAAGGCAGCAATAGATCCCATAGACGCCAAATTATCATTGACGGATACAGTGGATACATCCTTACCCAAATACTGATTGGTTGGCAATACTTTCTTTGCAAATACTTCTGCTGCACCTAACTCCTCAGCATGATGCTCCAAGTCGAATTTTACTGTCATCGATTTGTTAAGCTGAATGCTCGTAGTATCAGGCTCGCAACCTATATGTGTAACAATGATTGTATAATCGCCCTTACACAATTGGGTTATCTGAAAGTTTCCCTGTTCATCAGCAGCAACACCTTTTTGAATTTCGATAATATAAACAGTAGCAAACGACAACAGTGAACCATCGTGTGTATCCACAACTTTACCTGATAAAGTAAGCGAACACAACTTTTGGTCTTCTTGCGCATAAAGCAACTGTCCAACTATTAACATCCAAAAAAGCAGGCTAACGACTTTTTTAAACATTTAAATGATTGGTTTAATGATAAATTAGAATGAATCAATTTACCAATACTGGCGGACCTCTAAGTAAATAATGAAAGTGTGGAGCCGTTTTAAAAAATGGCTCATGTGTAATTGTAAACTGAAATTGCGCACTGTTAATGGCATAAGGACCATCTGATCCTATTTCATAAAAATAAGGAGTAACATATTCGCAGAAGTCACAGTCATCGAAAACGTGATCTGAAAGAAGTCCATTGGAATCATCAAAGAAGTGAACATCATGCACATGACTATCATGATGGTGCATAAGATTCCATGGAGCAATAACGACAAGCGTTAATGAAAATAAAAAGTAAGCGATATGTTTAACGTGGCGCTTCAAATCTGTTACAAAACTACTTATTACCGTTTAAAATGATCTCCTTTTCCTGTGGAAAAGTATTGTTTGCTTGATCTACATCTGCCATTCTACCTGAAGGGTCGATGGATATTGACAACACATCAGAAATGGGATAAGGCAAAGTGAATGAATAAGAAGGATACGTCCAAGGCCAATCGTTTAATACTTCTGCATCCTCAAACTCCAATTTCACTCCTCTCATGATACGAAGCGGTATTGTGTAGTTTTTTACTTTACCACTTTCTAATTTCACTTCAATGTCAATCGGCATTGGCATTTCTCCAATGCGTTCCAATACAACATTCGTCTCTTTTGCAGATTTATAATTAGCCGTTACTGAATAATCAATTGTATTGGTTGAGTTAATCCACTGCTCAACATACCAATCGAGTTCTATGCCAGAAACCTTCTCTGCGATACGCTTAAAATCGTTTGGTGTTGGATGTTTAAATTTCCACTCATTATAGTAACGTATCATAGTAGCATCCAAATTATCTTGTCCTATGATATAACTCAGTTGATGTAAAAATATGCACCCCATGGAGTAAGATGCCGCGCCATAAGCTCGGTTGGTTTTAAACCAATCTGCATGAGTTGATAATGGCATTTGCAAGCCTGATTTTACCAAAGCGTAATAAGAGCGATAACTTCCACTAAATGGGTTAAACTTGGGTAAAATATCTTCTAACACAACATCTTGGGCGTAAGTTGTAAACCCCTCATCCATCCATGAGTATAATGACTCATTTGTTGCTAATAAATGCTGATACCAGCTATGAATAGCTTCATGTGCAGTAACACCGATTAAACTTCCTTTACTTCTATGCCCCGTAATCAATGTAGCCATTGGATATTCCATACCCCCATCACCACCTTGAATCACTGCATATTCATCATATGGGTATTTCCCAAACTTCTTCGCCATTCCTTGAAAAACCTTAGCTGCATATGGAGGTAAGCTATCCCATAATTGTGTTTTTTCATGTTTCACATAAAAGAATCGCAACAGCGGTCCATCAGTTACTTGATAAGTCATATGGGTATACGCTGTATCAGCAGCCCATGCAAAATCGTGAACTTTCGGAGATTTAAAATGCCAAGTTAATCGTTCAGACTGATCAGAACCCTTGCTATCTGTATATCCTTTCCCAATCTCTTCCTTGTTCTGTAAATATCCTGTACCTGCAAGCGTGTAAGAAGAATCCATAGTGATAGACACATCGAATGTCCCCCATACACCGTGAAACTCTCTACCTATATATGGGTTAGCATGCCACCCTTCATAGTCATACTCAGCCATTTTAGGGTACCATTGTGTCATCGAATATGCAATCCCTTCTCTATTATCTCTTCCTGAACGCCTAATTTGTATAGGAACTTGACCTTTAAATATCATTTCAAAAACAGTTGAATCGCCCGGAAGAATAGGTTGTTCTAAAGTAACTTCAAGAACAGTACCTTCTTCGTGGTAGTTAAGTTTTTTGCCTTCTTGCTTCAATGACGAAACATGAAGAAAACCCTGCTCCTCTTCTGATAAACCTTCAATACGATCACCTACTCTTCTATCAGGATCTGCAATAGTACGAGAACGAATGTCCATCATGCTCCCTTTTTGAAAAGCATTAAAGTATAAATGGTAGAAGACTTTAGTTAACGTATCTGGAGAATTATTGATGTACATTAAAGATTGTGTCCCCTCGTATTGATGGTTTTCATCATTGAAATTAATATCCATCTTGTAAGCAACTTCTTGCTGCCAATAAGTTCTTTGTGCAACAACCTGGTTAACAACCAAAAGTGCAACAATAAAAGTAATTTTTCTCATAGTGATAACTTGAACACACAAAATTACACAATCATAAGGGCTAAATAAAGTCAAATTTTCAAGTACTTATTTCTTGGTATGATTAAGTATACAATACCGACAAAGGATTCGAAACAGCTCTAAAACACAAGTAGGTGAAGCACAATTATTAACAAATGACCATTTTTATTAACAAAAAAAGCCATTTTTCGCTGAAATGCTTGCTCCGCTTGAGAATTCCTCTATATTTGTAAGTGTTCAAAGCAATAAAACTATTAATAACTTAAAACAAACTAAAATGAACAAAACAGAATTAATCGACGCAATGGCAGATCAGTCTAACTTATCAAAAGCTGATGCAAAAAGAGCTTTAGATGCATTTATCAATGTTACAGGTAGCGCATTAAAGAAAAGTGATAAAATTGCGTTAGTAGGTTTTGGTACTTTCTCAGTATCTGAAAGAGCTGCAAGAAAAGGTAGAAACCCACAAACAGGAAAAGAAATTGATATTGCTGCAAAAAACGTTGTTAAGTTTAAAGCGGGTAGCGAATTAACTTCAAACGTACAATAAGATATTTATCTTTTTGATTAGAGCCTCTTAGCAAAAGCTAAGAGGCTTTTTTATTGTATTTTTTTAAGTTTTGTCATCTGTTGTTTTTTTTTATATTTGTTTTTCAACTAATTAATTAACTATTTGCTTATCGTATATCGATTATATTTATTGAATATGTAATTAAATTTAAGTCGATCAACGATGAATTTTAACACATCACTAACGATTAAATAATTTAGTATTTATGGGAAAAGGAGACATTAAAACAAAAAAAGGAAAAATTTCACGTGGCTCTTCAGGAGTAAGCAGACAGAAAAAGAAAATCAGTTTTGTAGCTCCGAGTAAACCTAAAAAAGCCAAAGCCGCTGCTACCACAGAGGAAAAGCCGGTAAAAAAAGCAGCACCAAAGAAAAAAGCCGCTGCAAAAACTACTACTACAAAATCAACAGCAGCAAAGAAGACAACTACTACAACGGCTAAGAAGAAAACAACAACGGCTAAGAAGGCTCCAGCTGCAAAGAAAACCACAGCAAAAAAAGCAAGTGACGACAAGGCTTAATCGTACATTTTTAAGCATAAAAAAATCCGATTGAACATTCAATCGGATTTTTTTATTTTATTTTTTTGGAGAATTTAGTTGATCATCACTCCTGTTGCTTCAAAAACAATAGCCTCTTCATCTTCAGTAATTGCAGCAATTTCTTCAGGAGATTTACCCGCATCTTCTGCAAAGTGTCTTAAATCATCCACTGAAGTAATGTCTTTTTTAGCGTATCCTTCAAAAACAACTTTCTTTCCGGCAATATCTTTAGGAACAAAGAATCCATAGTCTTTAAACGTAATTCTCATTTCGGTGCTATCCTTTAATGCTACTTTCATCCAACATCCTTTTTTTGCGCAAACATCAGTAGCAGTTGCCATAACTTTAGCGTTTACAGAATCTGCATCAACCATCATAGCCAATAAATCATCTACTGATATCGCTCCATCAGCTGTAATTGCTTCTCCGAAAATATTGGTCTCTGCTGTTGTATCCTCAACCGTTTCTACTGTTTCTTCTACTACAGCTACTTCTTCTGTTTTTTCAGGTTGTGAGCAAGCCATTAAAACTGCTGCACTAATCATTGCAAAATATACTTTTTTCATCTTTTGTTTAATTAATTTATGGCAAATATACCATTTTGATTAGTTAGATTCTATTACAAACTCAGTTCTTCTATTTTTAGCCCTTCCCTCTTCTGTTGAATTGGTCGCCAATGGTTTACTAGCTCCAAAACCTTTAAACTTCAAACGCGTTGGTGAAATACCTTCCAACAACAAATAGTCATTTACTGCTTTAGCTCTGTTTGATGATAAGGTGAGGTTTTCATTTGCATCACCTCTGCTATCTGTGTGCCCTTGAATCATCACTTTAACAGAAGGGTTAGAGTTTAAAAATTCAATAAATTCATCTAAAATTGTCATTACCTTACTAGAAAGAGCAGCAGAGTTAGTCTCAAAAGTTATATCATTGATCCGGTAAGTCTGCCCTGCTTGTATAGGATTTACTTCTAAAGGCTTAACTTTGAGTGGCCGACCAACAACATCTTTATCTGCATCAATATATTGGGAGGTAAAAGCGTATCCATCTTTCTTAGCCATCATCATTACGGGTTCTTTTTCAGTTGCCTTAATTACAGCCACATACTCCCCACTCGATTCATCCACAACTCCTTTGGTTACCTCATTTGTTGTTGTATTTTTCAATTCGATGGTCATTCCTTTTGCAGCATCTGGATCTTTACTTTCAATTTTTCCACGTAAAAACACAACTTTTTCAGGACGGGCTTCTTTGTAAAGCTCAAAAGAATAAATATCTAACCCTTCTCCGCTCATATTTGAAGAGAAGTATCCGAATCGCCCATCTGTACTTACAATAAATCCATGCTCGTCCTTCTCTGTATTAATAGGGTAACCTAAATTTTTAGGAGCTTTAAAAGTTCTATCATTATCAATTCGAGCATAATATATATCATACCCACCAACGCCAATATGGCCATCTGAAGAGAAATACAAGGTATACGAATCTGAATGAACAAAAGGTGACTTATCATTCCCATTTGTATTTATGTTTTCTCCTAAGTTGATTGGATTTGACCATGACCCATCAGACTTACGCTCCACTTTATACAAATCCATACCACCAAAATTATCTTCTCCTCGTGCACTTGCGAAGTATAACGTTTGATTGTCAGATGAGATACTCGGCTGACCTTCCCACGTTGTTCGTCCATTAATATGAGCACCAATACTTTTTAGGTCAGTCCAAGCACCATCGATTAACTCTGTGAAGTAAATGTCAGCATTTGCAAACCCTCTGCCTTGTATGTTCTCCATGGAAACGACCGTAACAAACATCATTTTGTTATCCACAGAAATACAATTCCCTCCTTGATACTCGCCTTGATTAAATGGTTCTGGCATTGGGATACCTCTACTAAACGAATCTAAAGACATTTGCGAAGCCTGTGACAAAAACTCACGAACCTTAGGTCCAAAGGCATTATCACGGTTATTTACTTCCGTTTTTCTCGTAAAAAACAAATAGCGGTTATCTGGAGATAACATGGGCAAATATTCATCATCACTAGTTGCAGGACCTTTCAATTTTTGAGGTTTAAAAGGAACAGGGTTCTTCATCAATGACTGATATGAATTAATACCATCTAACCATTTTTGTGCTTTCGGTAACTCATTTCGTTTATTAGGATTAGCATTATTCACATACTGGGATAGTAATGGGTGAGCTTGGTCGTATTGCTTTCTAAGATAATGATGCTCTGCTAGCAGAAATACCACCTCAAAGTTCCGATAAGCAGAACAAGAAGCAACAATCTTCTCCCAATAACCTACAGCTCTTCCTCCATTTGATTCGTAGCGAATAGGATTATTCTTATACTTTTGCTGGTTCAAATCAGCGAGTACAAAAAGTGCAGCTACGAAATCAGGATCGATTTTAGTGGCCTCGACTAAATCCCCATAAGCATCCCCCCCTTTAAACCTAACTTGTGCTGCTTTGTCAAAAAGCTTTTTTGCTTTTTTATTAGGCTCTGTACATCCGCTCTCCTGAGCTTTTGAACTAAAGGAAACGCTTCCGAGTAATAGAAGTGAAAAGAAAGCAACTCTTGCTTTCGAATTAATTTGGTATCGAGTCATTTAATCGAGTGTATACTAGTTTATGGTTAAATTATTATTTGAAAAGTCCTTTAAGCTTGTCCTTAGCTTCGTCTTTCAACTTATCTAGCTCTTTTTTACCTTTCTCTTCTAACTCTTTCTTCAGCTTGTCTGCTTCTTCTTTTGCTTTTGCTTCCGCCTCTTTTTTCAAACGGTCAGCTTCTTCCTGAGCCTTTCGTTTTAACTCTTCTTTTTGCTTATCCAGCTCTTTATTAATCTCATCTTTAATTTGTTGCTTTACTTCTTTTACAGCATTTCCCGCAGCTTTCTTAAAGTCAGTCGTGATTTTAGGATCATCCATTTGCCCGACTACCTTAACATCAACATTGATAACATCACTCATACTAACTCCTAAGCCATTTTTATTCGCTTGAGACAGTAAACCATCAATGGCTTTATTTGCTTCGCCTCCTAGTTGGTCTCTAGGTATTTGAAATGCCAATGTATAATCTATTGTTTGATCCAATGAGTTCGTTCCTGAAATAGTTACTTTACTATTATCCATTTTTACATCAAATGGCTCCACGTAAACCTTGCCATTAATAATGGCAAAGGAAGCGTTTACGTCCTCAAGTTTAAGTTTTCTAAGCTTATCATTCTTCAGTACATCGGCAATTTTAGACATCGCTTTCACATCATTCAATTCTACATTATCTGTAGATAAAACCCCTTTTCCGTTTATTTCATCCAGAATAGGTTCCATTGTCGAGTCCATATTGCCTCGAAGTGCTAGTTCACAAGAAAACTTACCAGTAGCCTTTTTTGCGATTGGCATCAGTTTTTCTACTGTATTAAACGTTACGGCCGTTTTATTCAGGTCCATTTTATCAATACCAAAATCAATATCAAATGTAGGCCTAAGCGAATCGGTAGTTTCATAAAAACCATCCATTGTAACAGAACCATCAAGCAAATTCATAAAAAGGTTATCAAATGATAACTTTTCCTCTTTAACGATCATGCTACCTGCTATATTAGTCATGTCTATATCGTCGTAAATTATTTCTCCAACGTTCATTTCCATCACAAAATCAATAAACTTCGGCACTAAAACGACCTCCATCGCTTCCGTCGATTCTTTAGTTGTTTCCGTCGTCTCTGAATCTTCTGAGGGTGTAGGCTCCTCAGTAACTTCTTCTGTTGATTCCGTTGATTCTTCTGCCATTAATTCATTGATATCTAATTTAGAAGAAGTAACACTTAGTTTTCCTTTCAGGGTTTGATTATCTGCTAAAGCGTATCCAACAAAGTTGCTTAGCTCACCTTCCATAGCAATATCCGAAACGCCCAATTTCATATTAAGATCAGTTAACTCAGCTGTTCTAGGGTTAAATGACAACCTTCCTGTGTTAACTTCAATCGGATAATCGGTTGCTACCGTCTCGTAAACAAAATGATTAACATCTATAAAACCTTCTGCATCAAAATTCTCGTAATCCTCTTTCTCTAAAGTTGACATTCGCCCGTCAATTCGAATATCCATGTCAATAACTCCTGCCATTCGCTCCCCTTCTTCCAAAGGAATCATATCTTTAATATTATCCAACACAATTTTCCCTTTCGCATTAGCTTTAATTAAAGGATCCGTCATAGGGTTCTTGACAGTTGCCATTAAATCAAATGGATTCTTGGCCATTTTAAAGTGAAACTGCTTCACATCTATTACTGTATTATCCAAATCTCCACCGGCACTTTCTACATTAGCATTTACCTGAATGTCATCAATAGACTCGGGCAAATCAATATATGAAAACTGTCCATCTTTCATCAAAAGATTCATACCAAATGCAGGGTAAGATTCTCCCAAGTAATTCCCTTTTACAAATGCAGTCAGCGCTACTTCACCACTTGTTTGCATTCCTTCCATATCTTTAGCGAATGCAGCAGGAATCAACGAAAGGATGGTACGCATATCGGTTTGCGTAAGAGCGAAATTTAAGTCCATCTCTTGGCTTTCATCTGCTAACATTTCTAGCCACCCTTTGGCTTCTAACTCTAATGCATTTAAGGCTACCACCCCTTTATTGATGGTATATTTCGATTGATCTAGATCTGCTTCAACTGCCAAGTTTGTCTTAAAAGCCGCCTCTTTGATATATCTTATTCCATCATAGTCAATGGTAACTTCATCAATCAGCCCATCTAATGTAATAGTGGTTACAGCAGCAGTTAAATCGCCACCCATTGACCAATTGATTCCCATCAATGAAGCCACCATCGGGAAAGTCGCATCATCGTAAATAATGTTTGAGTTGGCAATTTTAAGCTCTTTCAAGGCCAATTTAAAACCTTCACCTTCTGCTTCACTAGTAGCTTCTTCTGCCTCTTTTTCTATCTCTTCTATTTCCTCCTTTGCCTCTTCAGTAGCAGCAGAGTCGACTTTCACAATGTCCCAATTGGCTTTTCCGTCCGCTAAAATTTTAGCTGTTAAATTCGCTTCATCTATGAGAATCTTATTTACAGCGATAGCCTCTCCATTGATAATCGACATCACATCCACCGTAAGGGCCAATTCTCGAATATTCGCTAGTTCAACCCCTTCAAATTCATCAATCCCTGATACTTTAATATCTTCGATAGAAAAGTAAAAATTGGGGAAGCTTTTAATCAAACTCAAGTCAAATTCACCAAAATCAACTTTTGCATTCAGATTCTCATTGGCTGCATCTTTGGCCATTTTAATAATGTCATCCTTGTAAATTATCGGCAGCACGATTACCGCTGCTAAAATTAGCACAATCAGCACGAGTAAAACTTTCAGTATTTTTTTCATATTACGGTTTTTAGGTCATTTATATTATCTTATTATCGCTCAACGGGGTGAGGAATTAGTTCCCCTTCAGTATGAGCAACTATGGTGGCAACAGTAGCATCACCCGTAACATTTACGACTGTACGACACATGTCCAATGGACGGTCTACAGCAAAAATAAGGCTTATTCCTTCCAAAGGTACACCCACAGCACCTAAAACAATAGCCAACATAATAATTCCGGCACCCGGAACTGCTGCGGAACCTATAGAAGCTAAAGTAGCTGTTAGCACAATGGTCAGTTGCGCAGAAAGTCCCAAATCCATGCCATAAACTTGAGCAATAAAAACAGCAGCAATAGCCTGATAACAAGAGGTGCCATCCATATTAATCGTAGCTCCGAGTGGCAATACAAATGAAGCCACCTTCTTAGATACTCCCAACTTTTCCTCGCATCGTTCCATGGTCAATGGTAAAGTGGCAGCACTAGAACTTGTTGAAAATGCCAACAGCTGCGCTGGCGCTAAGCCTTGAAAAAACTTCTTGTAAGAAAACTTAGCGTAAAACTTTAAAAATAAGGGATACATTGCAAAAACCATAATGGCCAACCCGAGTATAACTGTAATAGAATATACTGCGAGACCTTTAAGAATTTCGACAGCTGCCGCAGGATTATCACCTGCAAGATCTACCATAATGTTGCCAAGAAGAGCAAATACACCAATCGGAGCATATAACATAATGATGTCAACCATTTTTAAAATTACCTCATTTGCCCCATCAAAGAAGTTTTTAATCCCTTCCACTTTTGACGGGTCCGGAACCATGATAAGGGCAATTCCAAACAGTAAAGCAAAAAAGATCACTTGTAACATGTTACCATTGTCACTCGCTGAATCAAAAATATTGGATGGCACCATGTCTACTAAAAATTGTAACGGGCCGCTTTCCTTTTGCGCATTAGCTCGCTCCTCCACTTGACTGGTCTTTTGCTGGTTTTCCACCACCATTTGATCCCTCGTTTCTTTAGAGAACGATTTCCCAGGTTGGATAAGATTTACCGCCAGAAGACCTATTGAAACCGCCATTACAGTTGTCACAAGGTAAATCCCAATCGTTTTACCACCCATCGATGACAACTGCGAAATGTCTTTCAATCCTGAAACACCATTTATTAAAGAGATGAGCACCAACGGAACAGCTATCATCTTCAACATATTGATAAATATTTTACCAAATGGTGCTATCCAATCAGAAGTGAAGGAAGCTAGTCCTGCATTAGATGCCAAGAGTCCGTAGATAATTCCTAAAAACATTCCTATTAAAATCTGCCAATGCAGTGCTAATTTCTTCATCGTTCTGTTAATCTATTTTTGCTGATTTATTTCTTAAATATTGATCCAATAACACCATTGCAGCCATTGCTTTTACAATAGGCACTGCTCTTGGAACTACGCACGGGTCGTGACG